>NZ_JBIAXP010000001.1:449822-547806 GCF_042896795.1 Kitasatospora sp. NPDC001261 | reverse complement strand
ACCACCCCACCAACACCAAGCGGGGGGGGATTTTAAGTTACTGGGGGGTGGTGGGGTGCCGGTGCGCCCAACCCCCCCCACCACCCCCGGGCCCCCCCCCGCCCCCCCCCCCCCCCGCGCCGGAGAAATGCCGCAAGCACGGAGGCAACGTGGCCCGCAGAGAGGTGCCGCAGGAGCGTGCAAAGGCCTGGAAATGCGGTTGCGGCGTGCTCCAGGCAGGCCTGGAGCACGCCGCGAAAAAAGCCTCACCACTCGGAGGTAAAGAGCGGAACACCGCAACATCCGCACGGCGCCAAAGGGTCCGGTGCAGGTATATCGGTACGGTCGTGCGCCCGTTCGTCAGGCCAGCCCGAGGGTGAGATGGGGGTAGCCGGCGTGGATGCGGTCGCCGAGCTTGATGTCGAGGCCGGCGATGAAGGATTCGATCTTCTCGGTGGCCTCCTCAACGGTTTCGGCCTCACCCTTGTACTCGAACTCGATGAAGTCTCCGAGGTCGCTCACACTGTCAAAGGCGACGGCGATGCTGTCGATGAACCACTCTTCGCGAGTCTTGTCGACCGTGGTGAGCTTGGTGAAGTCGAGGGAGTCCAGGATGTGCTGGACAGCGGTGGCGTCGGAGACGGTGCTCTCGAACTCGTCGCAGTGGGTCTTGATCTTCCGCTCCAGCGGGTACCACCGCTTGAAGTTCAGGGAGGAGATGCCGTCCTCGATACGGATCCGGAGCCACTCGGAGATCACGTCTCCGGAGAGGAAGTCCTTGTGGGGGGCGTTGTAGTAGTGGTCGACCTGGCGGGTCGGTCGGCCGGCTTTGCTGCCCCGGGCGGTGAGCTGGTCCTTCAGCTCCTGGGGGTCGCTGAGGAGCTTGAACTTCTGTTCGACTTCGGTGTACTTCACGGACTTTTCTCCTGAGTGTCGGTCAGCGAGGCGATGGTCTCGCGGACGGGGGCCATGACGGATTGGATCTGGTCGATCTCGGGGGCTGTGAGCGGATCGCCGACTGCGGCGACGTTGACGCTGATCTGCTGGGCGGTGCGGAAACCGACGAGCAAGGCGGCGTTTTCGGATCGCTGGAGGGCGTATTGGAGAGCCATGCGGGTCAGGTCGGCCCGGGTGTAGCCGAAGTCCGCTCCGAGTTGCCTCAGACCGTGCCGCACAGCCCCCACGGCTGCCGGGCTGAACTTCGGGTCGCCTCGGCGGTGGTCGCCCAGTGGGAAGGTGCGCGGGAGATCCGTGCGGTGGGCGCCGACCAACAGCCCCTGCCCGAGTGCCTGCTTGATGAGAACGCCGACGCCGCACTCGTTGGCGAGGTCGAAGATGTCGGCGTCCATGGGCTCGTACAGGGGACTGAGCATGTTGTAGCGGACGGTCAGCACGTCGGGCTGGACGACGGCGAACCTCAGCATGAACGCGGATGCCTCCGCACAGCGTGGGTGGCTGACGTCCTCGGCCCATGCCAGGCAGAACTCGTGCGGGGCTCGCATGCCGATGGCCTTGATCAGGCCCTGATCGCGCAGTTCCCGGAGGGTCTTGGCGGCCTCGCCGAGGTAGCGATGGTCGGGGCCGAAGTCGGAGCTGTGGAGGGAGTACAGGTCGAGGTAGTCGGTGCCGAGGTTGTCCAGGGTGGCGTCGAACTGCCGGAGGATCTGGTCTCGCTCGTACGGGTGAGCGGCATTTCCGCGGACATAGCCCACCTTGCTGGAGACGGTGAGCCGGTCGCGGTTGGCAGTAGTCAGGAGCCTGCCGACCAGGCGCTCGGACTGGCCGAGGCCATAGGCGTCGGCGGTGTCGTAGAGGGTGATGCCGAGGTCGTGGGCGCGGACGAGGGCACTGTGCGCCTCGTCCTCGTCCACTCCGGTCCAGCCGACCGGGACGCCGTCGTTGGTAGCGAGGCCGCCGATGGTCCAGCATCCGGCGCCGATCGCCGAGACATGGCCGAGGCCGGGCACGTAGCGCTTCTCCATGGTCGTCTCCTCAGGTTCCGCAGGGGTCCGAGGCGTTGATGGAGCGCCACTCGGAGGTCTGCTCCCAGCGCAGGTACTCCTTGTCGAGGATGGCGGCGAAGTCCTTGGGGATGTTGCGCAGGACGTGCTCGACGCCGCCGGCCATCTTCTTCGAGAGGGCCTTGAACTCGTCTTCCAGTTCGGTGCGCACACGGGCGCCGAGGGCCGCTTCCGCACCTTTCTCGCCGGGCACTGGCGGGGTCTGCTCGATCGCGTCGATCATGCGGCCGAAGACCTGGTAGGCGGCGTACTTGAGGACGATCCGGGCGGCTCGGACGATGCTGCGGGGGTCGCCGTCGAGCATCTTCTCCAGCGACTTGAAGGTGTAGTCCAAAGCGAAGTTCCTGTCGACCCAGAGCTGGGCCCACTGGCTGGCGACGCCGATCCGCCAGTCGGCGAACCGGGAGTCGACCCGGCCCATGGACGGCCGAACCTCGCCGGTGAGCCCGGCAGCCTGGGCCCGCTTGGTGTAGGCGGCCCCGACCAGGCACTCCATGCTGACGAGCATGTAGGAGATGCCGCTGTGCAGGGGCCTGCCGGAGGATGCCCAGGCCACCCACTCCGGGTCCTGGACGCCTTCGACGATCTCCCGGATCGGCAGGTTGGGCATCGGTCGTAGGAGGAGGTCGGTCCGACCCTGGTAGGCGTAGGTGGCTTTCAGCTCCTCGAACGTCATGAGCTGGTCGAAGCTGATGTACGTGAACCTGGTGGGGACACCGAGCGCCGACAGAGTGCGGATGGCGACGGCATTCTGCTCGCCGGTGGTCTCCTTGTTGAACCGCTCCAGGATCGAGTCGACTCCGGACTCGACGCCGAACAGGCAGCGTCGAAGGCCGTGTTGCACGAGCCGGCGCCACATGTCGGCGCGCTCGCGGTGCCAGGCGGTGTCCTGGTCGAGGCGGACGACCTGGTCGACGCGGCAGCTGGTCTCCCATGTGAAGCCCGCGTCGTGGAGGGTGGAGCCCATGTTCAGGGCGCGGGGCACCGCGCCATCGTCGCGGCCGATGAACTCCTCGTCCACCAGGTAGAGCGTCCGGGAGGCGTGCGGGTACCTGTCGAAGATGTGCCCCATCTCCTCGAGGAGCCACGGGAAGGCTTCCGGGTGGCTTCCGAACCAGGTTCCCTTGTGGCCGCGCGGACAGAACGAGCAGTAGTTGGTGCAGCCGCGAGAGCCCTCGGCCTGGGCAACGCCCTTGTGCTCGAAAGTGGCTGGCAGGAGGTCCAGCTCGGGGAAGATGTCGTCCTGCGAGTTGCTGACCGGTTTGGCGGTGCGGCGGCGGCTGATGATCAGAGTGCCCTCGCCGCGTGCGGCTCCGTTGTAACCGATGCCGTGGACCTTGTTCAGCGGGATGTCACCGTGCCAGTGGGCGAGGAGGTCTTTGATCGTGGGCTCGCCGGCTCCCCGGGCGACCAGGAGCTTGGGGTAGCGCTCCAGGAGGAGGGCTTCGTTGCGGGCGGTGAGGCTGCCCCCGGCGATCACCATCGGCTGGGATTCGAGGGAGTAGGCGGCGTCCAGCAGCTCGGTCATGAGGTCGTGCTGGCCGAAGGTCGCGCTGATCCCCAGGATGTCCGGCCGGTTCTCGGCCACCGCCATGATGAGGCCGCTCAGCGTGGTGCCGAGCTGCATGTCGAGGAGGGAGACCTCCCCGGTGAGCGTGGACCGGGCGGCCCTGGCCACGTCGCTGACACCGAGAGGGAAGCGGGGCAGCGGGAAGTGCTCGGGGTGGTAGAGCGCGGCGAGCAGGACGGTCGGCTTGGTGAAGCGATGGACCGCGGCGTCGTCGAGGTTGACCAGGGACAGCCAGGAGTCCGGCGTGTCCATCTCGATGTGCCCGGTGATCCAGGTCGGCCAGTAGCGGGTGTCGTGGTTATGGCCCGAGAGGTCGGCGACGACCCAGCGGGCGTCCGGCTGTTCGATCAGCACGAGCCGCCTGTCGAGAGTCCCGGCCACGAGGACCCGGCTGGCGTGGTCGCCGAGGTGTTGGGTGAGGTGGTCGCGGAGCTCGACGGGGTTCACGAGAAGCCGGTCGGTCTCGGTCGCCGAGACAGTCGGGGCCTCGGGCGCGGCGAGCTGCAGGGCTTCGCGCAGGCGATCGATCTGAGGGCGTGTCGTGCGTTCGACGCGGGTGGTCACTGGTGTCTCTCTCCGGAGTCGGCGGGATGAGGGTCACGGAGGCGTGACGGATCGGCCCGGCACGGGGATGTTCCGTGCGGGTTGAGAAGGAGGGGGGTTAGGCGGCCGAGAGGATCCGCGCCCGGATGAGCGGGCGGACCTTGTTGACCGAGATGATCTGCCGCAGCACGTTGCGGCGGGCCTGTTCGCGGGCCAGGGGCTGGAGGGCGACCTCGGCCCAGACCCACTTGCCGGTTGAGGTGAGCTGGGCTCCGTGCCGGTTCGCCAGTGCGGCGATGAGCCACAGGCCGCGTCCGGACTGGTCGTCGGGCGCCGCGTGACGGCCGGACGGCAGGGCCGCGCTGCTGTCCTGGACCCCGACGGTCACCATCCGGGTCCGGGTGTTCAGCTGGAGGGTGAGCACGATGGTGTCCGCGGTGGTGTGCGCGACGGCGTTCGTAACCAACTCGGAGGTGATCAGGTTCAAGTTGTCGTGCGCCTCTTCGCTCATGGAGATCCAGGCCCGGATCGTGTGGCCGACCAGGTCCCTGCTCTTGGGAACCGACTCGTTGACACGGGGCAGGGCGAATCGGCGGAAACGCACGCTCATGACGCAACACCTCGGGCGGGGATCGATGGCATGGCCGTGTTTGAACCTGGGAAGAGCCACCCAGCCAGGGCTTTCGGCCCTGGACGGCTGACGTACAGTCAATGCCGCGTCACCGTCCGCGAATAGGTGCCAGCCTGTATGCCGCTTGTGAGCCAGTTGTAGGCCGACTTGTAGTCCAGGGAAGGGGCGCCGTGTCGGAAGATGTCTCCACTGGCGAGATGATCAAAAGGGCACGTAGCGCAAGGGGCTGGTCGCAGGAGCGTCTCGCCATCGAACTGGGAAAGGTCGAGGGCAGAGGAGGGAAGGGGCCGGGACGCGGACAGGTTTACCGATGGGAGAAGCAGGGGCGGGCACCGAAGTACTGGTGGCCGTTTCTCTGTGAGGTACTTGGGTTCGGATCATCTGATGATGCGCCTGCGGCGCAGGTTGACGTGCCCGAGGGTGGTGTGGGCGATACCGTGAGCTCAGTCCTCGCGCTGGGAAGGAGCGAAGTGCTTCGCCGGGAATTCATGGCCTCCTCCAGCGGCTATGCGCTCGCGGCCCTTGGCCTGCCCGATCTGGACAGCATCACCCGCAGGGTGACGGCCAACTCCGGTGCGACGGTCCGGGTCGGCCAGGGTGAAGTCCTTGCTGTCCGGCAGATGGTCAAGTCGCTCGGTGACGCGGCGGCGGAACTCGGCGGCGGTCATGCGCGGCACCTTGCCGTCCAGTACCTCGTGGAGAACGTCAGTCCATGGCTGGACGGCGCCTGGTCCGAGTCCGTCGGGCGCGGACTCTTCGCCGGGGCCGCCCAGTTGACCCACCTCATCGGATGGATGGCTCAGGACGAGGGCAACCATGGCGTCGCCCAGAAGTACTACGCGCATTCGTACCGGCTGGCCGCCGAGGCCGGCGACGCGGAACTCGCGGCCACCGCGCTCCGCGGCCTCGCCGTGCAGGCCATCGCTCTCGGCTACCGGGCCGCCGCTGTGCGGATCGCGGAGGAGTGCGTCGACCAGGCGAAACGCCTGGACGACCCGAAAGCCCTCGCCTACTACGAGACCACCCTCGCTGACGCCGCGGCCCAGGACGGTGATCGGATCACGGCCACCCGTTTCCTCGGCACGTCCCAGCGGCACATCGAGCGATCCTCGCCGACGCCCGGCGACTCCTGGGCGAGCCACTTCAGCATCGGTCGCTGGGCTCACCATTCGGGGATGATCCTCGCCCAACTCGGCGACTACGAAGCGGCCCAGGAGCATCTCCAAGTCGCCCTGGACGTTCACGGTCTCGACCGGCGCCGTAGCCATGCGATCGTTCTGGCCGACCTGGGGGCGGTGCAGGTCCGCCAGGAGAACTACGGAGCCGCCCTGTCGACGTGGTGTGAGTTCCTCGTGCTGGCCGAAGGCCTCCGATCGGTGAAGGTGGACGACGCCGTGACGGACATGCGCGCCCGCCTTGCGCGCATTCGGACCGTCCACGGCGCTACGGAACTGGACGAGCGGGCCGCCTTGTTCCTCGCAGGGCGTTCGGTCTGAAGGCCTGCGATCAACAGGGTCGCCGCAAGGACTCCGTTGCCGGCCGGATCGACCTGGGCCGGCTCGGGCGGCCCTGGGAGGGCGTGCTTTCGACGTCCGTGACGAGGACGTGGCTCGCCTCTCACCGTTCGTGCGGAACCGCATCAACCTGCTCGGCCGGTGCTCCTTCCGGCTCCCCGACCGGCCCGGCGGCCTGCGGCCACTGCGTGGTCCGGACGCTACCGGGGCGTGAAGCCGCAGGCGCCGTTGCGGGGTCCGGGCGCTGTGCTCCGGATTACCGGGCGCCGCGGTCGGGGGTTGGGGTGCGCGGTCGTAGGCGCTCTCCCTGTGGCCCGAACATGATCAGGTATTCGACCGGTCCGCCGGGGCCGGCGTTCGCGACTCCGTGGGCGGTGCGGGTGTCGAACTCGGCCACGTCCCCGGCGCTCAGGACGAGGTCCTGCTCGCCGAGTGCCAGCCACAGCCGTCCGTACAGGACGCACAGCCATTCGTATCCGTCGTGGGAGACCTGCCGCGGCCGCGCCGGGGGTGCGTCGACGGCGGGGAGGACGTGCTTGTGGGCGTGCAGGCCCCCGACGTAGCGGGTCAGCGGTAGCACCGCCTTGTCGTTGCCGGAGCGAGGCGGCACCGGGGCGCGCGGTCCGGTCGCCGCGGCGGGTGCGGTGCCGGCCAGCTCGTCCAGGGAGACGCCGTACGCCTTCGCGAGTTGCAGCAGCACCTCCAGGGTCGGCTTGCGCCGGCCGGTCTCGATCCGCGACAGCGTGCTCAGCGAGATGCCGGTCGCGCGGCTGACGCCGGTGAGTGTGGCGCCGTGCCGCTCGCGCGCGGTCCGCAGCCGGGGGCCCATGGCCGCCAGCGTGTCGGCTGTGCCGTCGTCCGTCACCGTCGCCCCGCTCCCTGCGGCCGTGCCGCCTTCACCGCCCTGTCCTGCCAGTTTGCCACGATGGCAAGGGTTTTCGTGTCGCGCGGCCGCCGCGCCGCATGATCGGCGGGTACCCGCGGCCGCCCGTGAACCGAGGAGAAGCGATGCACCAGCCCGCGCCGTCCACCGACCTGCGCCACCGCACCATCGAGGCACCCGCCGGGCGCCTGCACCTGGTCGAGCAGGGCACCGGACCACTGCTCCTGCTCGTCCACGGCTTCCCCGAGTCCTGGTACTCCTGGCGCCGCCAACTCCCGGCCCTCGCGGCGGCGGGGTACCGGGCCGTGGCGCTCGACGTACGCGGCTACGGCCGCTCCTCCAAGCCGGCCGCGACGGACGCCTACCGGATGCTCGACCTGGTGGAGGACAACGTCGCCCTGGTGCGCGCCCTGGGCGAGGAGAGGGCGGTGGTCGTCGGGCACGACTGGGGCTCCAACATCGCGGCGGCCTCCGCCCTGCTCCACCCCGAGGTCTTCCGCGCCGTCGCACTGCTGAGCGTCCCCTACGCGCCGCCCGGCGGCCCCCGCCCCACCGACGTCTTCGCGCGGATGGGCGGCGACCAGGAGTTCTACGTCTCGTACTTCCAGGAGCCCGGCCGGGCCGAGGCGGAGATGGAGCCCGACCTCCGGGGCTGGCTCGCGGGCTTCTATGCGGCCATGTCCGCCGACACCATGCCCGCCCGGGGCGAGCCCGACCCGCACTTCGTGGCCCGCGCCGGCGGCCGGCTGCGCGACCGCTTCCCCGGCGGCAGGCTGCCCGCCTGGCTGACCGAGGACGATCTCGACGTGTACGCCGGGGAGTTCGAGCGCACCGGCATGACCGGGGCCCTCAACCGCTACCGCACCATGGACCGCGACTGGGAGGACCTCGCCCAGTACGCCGGAGCCCCGATCAGGCAGCCGTCCCTGTTCATCGGCGGCGCCCTGGACGCTTCCACGACCTGGATGGCCGACGCGATCGAGGCCTACCCGACCACTCTCCCCGGCCTGGCCTCCGCCCACATCCTGGACGGCTGCGGGCACTGGATCCAGCAGGAGCGCCCCGAGGAGGTCAACCGTCTGCTGACCGCCTGGCTCGCCTCCCTCCAGGACTGAACCGCCGGGTGTGCCGCGCGCCCCCCGGCGCGAGCGGGCCGGTCGCCTCGGCGACGGCCTGTCGGCCGCGCACCAGTCGCGATCCGGCCTGGATGTTCCTCAACCCCTGTGCAGTACTTGGCCGTTGTGGCCTCCTGCGAGGCCGTGACCCGGCCCTGCGCGGTCGTCGGGTCGCCGCCCCCGGCGCTGTTGCGGCACGGTCCGGGCCCGACCCGGAGCGTGCCGGAGTGGTGGTCCGCGGGTGTCCGCCCCTGGATGGTCGCGGCCCGGAGGCTTCGGACGGTCCTCCGGGCGGCCCGCCGCAAGGTGCCCGGTATGCCGGGTATGTGCGGGCCCCTTCGGGGTTCAGCAACGCACGATCATGAACCCCCGGGACGGGTTCCGGTGGTGTGCGGGCGGGCGCATCCTCGTGGGGCGGGCATCGGCGTCGAGGTGGCGGCCGGGATCTCCCGCGACCGAACCCGCCGGTTCAAGGGCGGCCCCGGGGCGACGACCCGGTGGTCCGTCGGGGCCTTCCGGCGGTCGGCCGTCTGATTCTCACTGCGGGGGGCATCGATGATGGACAGTGCTGGTTGTCGTGGCGGGCGTGAGCTCCCGGCGCGTGCGGTCGCGGTGGTCGGGGTCGGCTGCCGCTTCCCGCAGGCGGACGGGCCGGAGGCGTTCTGGCGGCTGCTGCGCGGCGGTGGTGACGCGGTGGTCGGGCGGCGGGGCGGCCGGGGCCCGGCGCGCGGGGGGTTCCTGGACGGGGTGGACGGGTTCGACCCCGAGTTCTTCGGCATCTCACGGCGTGAGGCCGTGGCGATGGACCCGCAGCAGCGACTGGCCCTCGAACTGGCGTGGGAGGCGCTGGAGGACGCCAGGACCCTGCCGGGCGCCCTGGAGGGCAGCCGGACGGGCGTGTTCCTGGGGGTGATCGCGGACGACTACGCGACGCTGCTGCACGGGCTGGGCCCCGACGCGGTGACCGGGCACACCCTGACCGGGCTGCAGCGCGGGGTGACCGCCAACCGGATCTCGTACACGCTGGGCCTGCACGGTCCGAGCCTGGTGGTGGACACCGGCCAGTCGTCCTCGCTGGCCGCCGTGCACCTGGCGTGCGCGAGCCTGCGCAGCGGCGAGTCCGAGCTGGCGCTGGCCGGCGGGGTGAGCCTGGTCCTCGCGCCGGAGAGCACCCGGGCGCTGGAGCGGGCCGGAACGCTGTCGCCGGACGGGCGCTGCTTCACCTTCGACGCCCGCGCCAACGGCTACGTCCGCGGTGAGGGCGGCGGGGTGGTGGTGCTCAAGCTGCTGGAGGCCGCCGTCCGGGACGGCGACCGCATCCACGCCGTCATCCGCGGCAGCGCGCTGAACAACGACGGCGCGACGCAGACGCTGCCGACCCCGGGCCGGGCGTCGCAGGAGCGGGTGCTCCTGGAGGCCTGCGTCGACGCGGGCGTCGAGCCGGGCGAGGTCCAGTACGTCGAGCTGCACGGTTCGGGGACGCGGGCCGGTGACCCGGTCGAGGCCGCGGCGCTCGGTGCGGCGCTGGGCTCGGTGCGCGGCGAGGGCGATCCGCTGCTGGTCGGGTCGGTGAAGACGAACATCGGCCACCTGGAGGGCGCGGCCGGGATCGCCGGGTTCATCAAGACCGTCCTGTGCCTCGCCGAGCGCGAGCTCGTGCCCAGCCTGAACCACGTCGGGCCCGGCGAGCGGGTTCCGCTCGACGAGCTGCGGCTGCGGGTGAACACCGAGGCCGGGGCCTGGCCCTCGCCGCATGGTCAACTGGTCGCCGGAGTCAGTTCGTTCGGGATCGGCGGCACCAACTGTCATGTGATCCTGTCGGATTGGCCGGGCGTGGAAGCAGCGCCCGAGGAGAAGGAGGAGGCCGGGGCGCTGCCCTGGGTCCTGTCCGGGCGGGACGAGCCCGCGCTGCGCGACCAGGCCGAACGGCTGCGCGCCCGTGTGGCGGCGCGTCCGGCGCTCGGGGCGGACTCGGTGGGCCGGTCGCTGGCCGTCACCCGCACCGCGTTCGAGCACCGCTGCGTGGTCGTCGCGGACGACCGGGACGGCTTCCTCGCCGAACTCGCGGACCGGGCGGCCGGGCGGCCGTCGGCGGCCGTGGTGGAGGGCCGGCACGAGGGGCCGCCGGTGCGGCCGGTCTTCGTCTTCCCCGGCCAGGGCTCGCAGTGGACGGGAATGGCGGCGGAGCTGATCGAGACCTCCCCGTTCTTCGCCGAGCGGATCGACGAGTGCGCCGAGGCCCTCCGCCCGTACATGGACTGGTCGTTGGCCGATGTCCTGCGCGGGGTCCCCGGCGCGCCGCCGCTGGAGGGCGACGAGGTGGTCCAGCCCGCGCTGTGGGCGGTGATGGTGTCGCTGGCCGCGCTGTGGCGCTCGGCCGGGGTGGAGCCGGCCGCCGTGGTGGGGCACTCGCAGGGCGAGATCGCCGCCGCCACCGCCGTGGGCGCCCTGTCGCTCCGGGACGGTGCGCGGATCGTGGCCCTGCGCAGCCGGGTGCTGAACCGGATCGCGGGCGGTGGCGGCCTGTTGTCGGTGGACCTCCCGGCCGAGCGGGTGGAGCGGGACCTCGTGGCGCTCGAGCCCGCGGGAGTCGACCGCGCGGCGGCCGGCGGCCCCGGGCTGTCGGTCGCGGCGGTCAACGGCCCGGCGCACACGGTGGTGGCGGGGCCGGCGGCCGCGCTCGACGCACTGGCCGCCCACTACGGGCAGCGGGTGCGCACCCGGCGGATCCCGATCGACTACGCCTCGCACAGCGCGGCCGTCGAGGAGCTGCGGGACGGCCTGCTCGCCGCGTTCGCCGGGATCGCCCCGCGCTCCACCGACGTGCCGTTCCATTCGACCGTCACCGCCGGACCGGTCGACACCGCCGAGCTGGGCCCCGGGTACTGGTTCCGCAACCTGCGCGAGCCGGTGCGGTTCGGGCCGGTCGTCGAACGCCTGCTGGACGCGGGCCACTCGACCTTCCTGGAAATCAGCCCGCACCCGGTGCTGGCGATGGGCGTCCGGCAGGCGATCGACCTGCACGGCGGGGACGGCGCCGCGCTGAGCACGCTCCGGCGCGGCCACGGCGGCCGCCGGCGGTTCCTCACGGCGGCGGCCGAGGCCTTCGTCCGGGGCGTCCCGGTCGACTGGTCCGCGCTGCTGCCCGCCTCGGCGCCGCTCGCCGACCTGCCGACGTACCCGTTCCAGCGCCGCTCCTACTGGCCGTCCGGGATGCCGGGGGCCACCGGGAGCGAGCGGGCGGACGAGGGGACGCAGACGCCGGCGTCGACCCCGGCGCCGGTTCCGACCCTGGACGGGCGGTCGGTCCTGGAGCTGGTCCGGAGCCTGACCGCCGTCGTGCTGGGCACGGGCTCGGCCGCCGACGTCCGGCCCGGGCGGACGTTCCGCGAGATGGGCCTGGACTCGGCCATGACGCTCGAACTGCGCGACCGGCTGGCGGCCGCGACGGGGCTGAACCTGGAGAGCACCGTCCTGTACGACCACCCGAGCCCGGCCGCCCTCGCCGCCGCGATCGGCGCGCTGAAGGCGAACGACGAGGCCGAGCCGGAGGCCGAAAGCGACGGCAAGACCGAAAACGACGACGAGGCCGACGAGGCCGACGACCCCGTGGTCATCGTCGGCATGGCCTGCCGCTTCCCCGGCGGGGTGCGCTCGCCCGAGGACCTGTGGGACCTGGTCGACGCCGGCACCGATGCCATCGGCGACTTCCCCGACGACCGGGGCTGGGACCTGGCGGCGCTCCACCACCCGGACCCGGACCGGGCCGGCACCTCCTACGTCCGCCGGGGCGGCTTCGTCCGGGACGTCCCGGACTTCGACGCGGAGTTCTTCGGGATCAGCCCGCGCGAGGCCCTCGCCATGGACCCGCAGCAGCGGCTCCTGTTGGAGGTCGCCTGGGAGGCGCTGGAGCGGGCCGGGATCGACCCCACCGCGCTGAAGGGCAGCCGGACCGGCGTGTTCGCCGGGGCGATGCACTCCGGCTACGGGCCGAGCATGGAGACGGCCGGGCCCGGCGTCGCGGGGCACCTGCTGACCGGCACCAGCGTGAGCGTGGTCTCCGGGCGGATCGCGTACGTCCTCGGCCTGAACGGGCCCGCGCTGACGGTGGACACCGCGTGCTCGGCGTCGCTGGTCGCGCTGCACCAGGCGGTGCGGTCGGTCCGGGCCGGGGAGTGCTCGCTCGCCCTGGCCGGCGGGGTCACCGTCATGGCGACGCCCGGCATGTTCGTGGAGCTGTCCCGCCAGCGGGTGCTGGCCGCCGACGGCCGCTGCAAGGCGTTCTCCGCCGGGGCGGACGGCACCGGCTGGGGCGAGGGCGCGGGCATGGTCGTGGTCGAGCGGCTCTCGGACGCCCGCCGCCACGGCCACCCGGTGCTGGCGGTCGTGGCCGGCAGCGCCGTCAACTCCGACGGCGCCTCCAACGGGCTGTCCGCGCCCAGCGGGGTCGCCCAGCAGCGCGTGATCGAGGACGCGCTCGCCGACGCCGGGCTCGCGCCGCGGCAGGTCGACGCCGTGGAGGCGCACGGGACCGGCACCGCCCTGGGCGACCCGATCGAGGCCAACGCCCTGCTGGCCGCGTACGGGCAGGGCCGGGAGCGGCCGCTGTGGCTCGGGTCCCTCAAGTCCAACATCGGGCACGCCCAGGCCGCGGCGGGCGTCGGCGGCGTGATCAAGATGGTCCAGGCGCTCCGGCGGGGCGCGCTGCCCGCCACGCTGCACGCCGACGAGCCGTCCCCGCACGTGGACTGGACGGCCGGCTCGGTGGCCCTGCTCGACCAGGCCCGGCCCTGGCCGGAGACCGGGGAGCCCCGGCGCGGCGGCGTCTCCTCGTTCGGGATCAGCGGCACCAACGCGCACGTGATCCTGACCGAGCCGCCGGCCGGGCAGCAGCCCGGGCAGCCGACTGGGCCCGGGGCGGCGGGGGGACCGGCGGCACCGCCCGTGGTGCCGGTCGTGCTGTCGGCCCGCACCCCGGAGGCGCTGCGGGAGCGGGCCCGCGGGCTGGCCGACGGGCCGCTCGACCCGGTCGCCGCCGCGCCGGCCCTGACCGCCCGGACCTCCTGGGACGAGCGTGCCGTGGTGGTCGCCGCCGACCGGCCGGAGGCCGAGCGGGCGCTGGCGGCGCTGGCCCGCGCCGAGGAGGCTCCCGGCCTGGTCACCGGCCGGGCCGGCGAGCCCGGCCGGACCGTCCTGGTCTTCCCCGGCCAGGGCGGCCAGTGGCGCGGGATGGCGGCGCGACTCGCCGCCGAGAGCCCGGTGTTCGCGGCCCGCCTGGCCGAGTGCGAGCGGGCGCTCGCGCCGTACGTCGACTGGTCGTTGGCCGACGTCCTGGCCGATGGCCGGGCCGAAACCCGGACGGACGCCCCGGCCGAGGCCCGGACGGACGCCGCGTCCGACGCCCGGACCGGCGCGCCGACCGGCGCGTCCCCGCTCGACCGGATCGACGTCGTGCAGCCCGCGCTGTGGGCGGTGATGGTGTCGCTGGCCGAGCTGTGGCGGGAGGCCGGGGTCGTCCCGGACGCCGTGGTCGGCCACTCCCAGGGCGAGCTCGCCGCCGCCGTGGTGGCCGGGGCGCTCTCCCTGGAAGACGGCGCCCGCGCCATCGCGCTGCGCAGCCGCCTGGCCGTCGACCTGATGGGCCGGGGGGCGATGGCCGTCGTCCCGCTGCCCGCCGCGCGGGTGCGGGAGCGCCTCGGCGCGCTGAGCATCGCCGCGGTCAACGGACCGGCCGTCACCGCCGTGGCCGGCGCCACGGACGCGATCGCCGCCCTGGTCGACGGGTACCGGGCCGAGGGCGTCAACGCCCGGGTGATCCCGGCGGCCTTCGCCTCGCACTGCCCGGCGGTCGAACCGATCCGGGCGGAGCTCCTGGCCGGGCTGGCGCCGCTGACGCCGCGCGGCGGCGGGATCGCGCTGATGTCCTCGGTCACCGCCGACTGGCAGGACGGCGCCGGGCTGGACGCGGCCTACTGGTACCGGAACCTGCGGCACACCGTGCGCTTCCAGGAGGCCGTCGAGGCGCTCGTCGCCTCCGGCCACACCACCTTCGTCGAGGTCGGCCCGCACCCGGTGCTGGGCGGCAGCATCGGCCAGATCCTGGAGGAGGCCGGTGTCGACGGGATCGTCACCGGCTCGCTGCGCCGCGACGACGGCGGCCTGCGCCGCTTCCTCACCTCCGCCGCCGAGGCCCACGTCCGCGGTCTGCCCGTCGCCTGGGAGCGCCTCACCGGTGCGGCGGCCGGCCACGTCGACCTGCCCACCTACCCCTTCCAGGGCCGCCGCTACTGGCTCACCGGAGCGGCCGGGCCGACCGGCACGGCCGACCTCGGCCAGGCGCCGGCCGAGCACCCCCTGCTCGGCGCGGCCGTCGAACTCGGCGACGGCGAGACGGTGTTCACCGGACGGCTGTCGGCCCGCAGCCACCCCTGGCTGGCCGACCACGTCCTCGCCGGGACGGTCGTCGTGCCGGGCACCGCGTTCCTGGAGCTGGCCCTGCACGCGGGAGCGAAGGCCGGGACGGCGCGGATCGAGGAACTGACCGTCGCCACCCCGATGGAACTGCCCGCGGACGGCGCCGTCGACCTGCGCGTACGGGTGTCCGGCGCGGACGGCGACGGGCTGCGGACCTGCCGGATCTCGGGCCGGGCGACCGGCGGCGGCGAGTGGATCGAGCACGCCACCGGCACCCTGAGCGCCGACCACATCCCTGCCCAGGCCCCGGCCCCGCTCCGGAACCGGGCCGCCACCGATTGGCCGCCGACCGGCGCGACGCCGGTGCCGTCGACCCGGATGTACGAGGACCTCGCCCTGCGCGGCCACCAGCCCGGGCCGGCCTTCCAGGGCCTGCGGGCCGCCTGGCGGGGCGTCGGCGGCGAGCAGTACGCCGAGGCCGTCCTGCCCGAGCCGGCGGAGGCCGACGCCGGGTCCTACCGGCTGCACCCCGCCCTGCTCGACGCCTCCCTGCACGGTCTGATCGCCGCCGCCCCGGGCCACGAGGGGCGGCCCGTACAGCCGGTGCGCTGGCGCGGAGTGTCCCTGACGGCCGCTCCGGCCGGCGGCCGGACGTCCCTGCGGGTGCAGGCCGGGCCCGCCTCGGACGGTGGGCTCCCGCTGGCCCTGCTCGACGCCTCGGGGGAGCCGGTGGGGCTGGTCGAGGCGGTGGAGCTGCGCCCGGTCGCGGCGGGACGCCCCGCCGACCCGGCCGCCGCCGCGCGCGACTCTCTGTTCGCCCTCGGCTGGGAACCGCTGCGGGAGTCGGAGCCGGTGACGTCGCCGGCCGGCCCGGTGCCGGTCGTCCCGTGGGACGCCCTCGACCCGGACGCACTGCTCGCGGCGGCCGACCCGGACACGCCCACCGTGGTGGACTGCCCGACCGGAGCGCACGGACCGTACGGACAGCAGGACGCCACCGACCCGGCGACGGCGGCCAGGACCGCCGTCCACCGCACCCGGGACCTGCTCGCCCGGTGGCTCGCCGAGGACCGGCTCGCCGGGTCCCGCCTGGTGCTGGTCACCAGGGGCGCGGTCGCCGTGCGGCCCGGCGAGACCGTCCGGGACCTCGCCCAGGCGGCGGTCTGGGGCCTGGTGCGCACCGCCCAGGTCGAGCACCCGGGCCGGTTCACCCTGGTCGACCTGGCCCCCGGCACCACCGTGCCCGAAGGCACTCCCGCGACCGAAGGCACTCCCGCGACTGAAGGCGCCCCCGAGGTCCCGGCCGCCGTACTGACCCCGGAGGAGAACCAGCTGGCCGTCCGCGACGGCGCCGTCCTGGTGCCCCGGCTGGTGTCCGCCGTGGGCGATCCCGCGCTGCGGCCCCCCGAGGACGCGGCGGCCTGGCACCTGGACATCCCCGAGCGCGGCACCCTCACCGGCCTGGAGCTGCGCCCCTGCCCCGAGGCCGCCGCCGAGCCCGGCCCCGGCCGGGTCCGGGTCGCGGTCCGCGCCGCCGGGCTGAACTTCCACGACATCCTGGGCGCGCTCGACATGCACCCCGGCGATCCGGGCCCGCTCGGTCTGGAGGGCGCGGGCGTGGTCACCGCGACCGGGCCCGGGGTCACCGGCCTGGCCGTCGGCGACCGGGTGACGGGCCTGTTCCCGGCCGCGTTCGGCACGGTGGCCCAGGCCGACCAGCGCACCCTGGTCAGGATCCCGGACGACTGGTCCTTCACCCGGGCCGCCGCCGTGCCGGTCGCCCACCTGACCGCCCTGCACGCCCTGGTCGAACTGGGCGGCGTGGGTGAGGGGGACCGGGTGCTGGTCCACGCCGGGGCGGGCGGCGTCGGCCTGGCCGCCGTCCAGCTGGCCCGGCACCTGGGCGCGGAGGTCTTCGCGACCGCGAGCCCCGCCAAGTGGCCCGCGCTGCGCGCCCTCGGCCTCGACGACGACCACCTCGCCTCCTCCCGCGAGCCCGGCTTCGGCGCCCGCTTCGGTGCCGGCCCGAGTGCCGGCCCGAGTGCCGGCCCGGGTGCCGGCCCCGACGCGGGCGACCGGCGGATGGCGCTCGTCCTGAACTCGCTGACCGGCGAGCTCGTCGACGAGTCGCTCCGGCTGCTGCGTCCCGGCGGGCTCCTGGTCGAGCTCGGCCGGACCGAACAGCGCGACCCCGCCGAGGTGGCCGCCGCGCACCCCGGCGTGCGCTACCGGGCGTTCAACCTGCTCCAGCTGCCGCCCGAGCACCTCGCCCGCCTGCTGGAGCGGACGGTCGAGCTGTTCGCCCGGGGCGCGTTCGGCTGGCCCGCCGTCACCGACCTGGACGTCCGGCGGGCGCCCGAGGCCTTCGGGCTGCTGCGCCAGGGCACCCACGTCGGCAAGGTCGTGCTCACCGTCCCGCCGGTCCTCGACCCGGACGGAACCGTCCTGATCACCGGCGGGACGGGCGCCATCGGCCGGGCCGTGGCGCGGCACCTGGTCACCGGGCACGGCGCCCGGCGGCTGCTGCTGGCCGGCCGCCGGGGAGGCGATGCGCCGGGAGCCGCCGAGCTGGCGGCCGAACTGACCGCGCTCGGCGCCGAGGTGGCGTTCGCGGCCGTGGACGTCGCCGACCGGGCCGCCGTCGCCGCGATGATCGCGGCGGTCCCCGCCCGGCACCCGCTGACCGCCGTGATCCACGCCGCCGGCGTGGTGGACGACGCGCCCGTCGCCTCGCTCACCCCCGCGCGGATCGACCGGGTGATGCGGGTCAAGGCCGACGGCGCCTGGCACCTGCACGAGCTGACCGCCGGTCACCCGCTCACCGCCTTCGTCCTGGTCTCCTCGGTGATGGGGACGCTCGGCGGCGCCGGCCAGGGCGGCTACACCGCCGCCAACGCCTTCCTCGACGGGCTCGCCCGGCACCGCCGCGCCCAGGGCCTGCCCGCCCTCGCGCTGGCCTGGGGCCTGTGGGGCGACCCGGACGGCATGCTGGGCGCCCTCGGCGACGCCGACCGCGCCCGCTTCGCCCGGGCCGGGCTGGTGGAGATCGACCCCGGGCACGGCCTGGCCCTGCTGGACGCGGCGCTGCCGTCACCGCACGCCGTCCTGGTGCCCGCCCGGCTCGACCGCGAGGTCCTGCGCGACCTCGGACCGGACCTCCCGCCGGTGCTGCGCGAGGTGGTGGCGGCCGCCGGAGCGGGGCGGGGCGGGAACGGCCCGACGCCACGGCGGCACCGCCCGCTGCGCGAGGAGCTGGGCGGCCTGACCGCCGGTGAACGCGCCGACGCCCTGGCCGACCTGGTCCGGACCCACATGGCCGCCGTCCTGGGCTCCCGGCCCGAGGCGATCCCGGACGACCGGCCGTTCGGCGAGCTCGGCTTCGACTCGCTCACCTCGGTCGAGTTCCGCAACCGCCTCGGCACGGCGACGGGGCTGAAGCTCCCGCTCACCCTGCTGTTCGAGGCGCCGACGCTGCCCGAGCTGGTCGCCGTCCTGGACGCCGGGATCGCCCCGCCCGTCCACGAGACCGGGCCGGCTCAGGGAACCGAGCCCGAGCCGGCCGCCGGGGAGTGCGGCGAGGACGCGACGGCCCTCGACGAGGACGTGGCGGCCCTCGTCGAGGCCGCGACCGCCGAGGAGCTCCTCGACTTCATCGACCGCGAGCTCATCTGACCCGGTCCGCCGCCCCACCCCCCACCCCCTACGACCACGAGCCCACCAGATCCCCACGGAGGACCGATCCGTCATGGCATCAGCATCGGACGAGAAGCTGCTCGGATACCTCAAGCGCCTCACCCTCGACCTGCACGAGGCGCGCGGGCGCCTGCGCGAGCTGGAGGAGGGGGAGCGGGAGCCGATCGCGATCGTCGGCATGGCGTGCCGGTACCCGGGCGGGGTCGACTCGCCCGACGCGCTGTGGCGGCTGCTGGCCGAGGGCGGGGAGAGCGTCGGCGCGTTCCCCCGTGACCGGGGCTGGGAGGAGGGGCTGTACGACCCCGAGGGCGGCGGTCGGAGCCTGACCGGTTCCGGCGGATTCCTGTACGACGCGGCCGAGTTCGACGCCGGCTTCTTCGGGATCAGCCCGCGTGAGGCGCTGGCCATGGACCCGCAGCAGCGGCTGCTGCTGGAGACCGCCTGGCGGGCCTTCGAGGACGCCGGGATCGACCCGGAGTCGGTGCGCGACACCGAGACCGGCGTATTCGCGGGCCTGTCGAACCTCGATTACGGGCTGGGGCGCGGCGAGGTGCCCGAGGAGGCCGAGGGCTTCCTGACCACCGGGGCGGTGGGCGGCGCGGCGTCCGGCCGGATCTCGTACACGCTCGGCCTGCGCGGTCCGGCGATCACCGTGGAGACGGCCTGTTCGTCCTCGCTGGTCGCGCTGCACCTGGCCGTCCGGTCGCTGCGCGGCGGCGAGTGCGCGATGGCGCTGGCGGGCGGGGCGACGGTCATGTCCACCCCGCAGCTGTTCACCGAGTTCACCAGGATGCAGGGCGTGGCGCCGGACGGCCGGTGCCGCCCGTTCTCGGCCGGGGCCGGCGGCAGCGGGCTCTCCGAGGGCGTGGGCGTGCTGCTGCTGGAACGGCTGTCGGACGCGCGGCGGCGCGGCCACCCGGTGCTGGCCGTGGTGCGCGGCAGCGCGGTGAACCAGGACGGCGCCAGCAACGGCTTCACCGCGCCGAGCGGGTCGGCGCAGCAGCGGGTCATCCGGCAGGCGCTGGCGGACGCCCGGCTGTCGCCCGGCGACGTCCAGGTGGTGGAGGCGAGCAGCACCGGCACGGAGCTCGGCGACCCGATCGAGGCGCGCGCCCTGCTGGCCGCCTACGGGCAGGACCGGGACCGGCCGCTGCGGCTGGGCTCGCTGAAGCCCAACATCGGGCACTCCCAGGCGGCGGCGGGCGTCGCCGGGGTGATCAAGACGGTGCTGTCGATGCGTCACGGCACGCTCCCCGCCACCCTGTACGCGGACGAGCCCACCCCGCACGTCGACTGGTCGGCGGGCGCGGTCGAGCTGGTCGCCGAGCGGGCCGCCTGGCCGGGGACGGCCGGGCCCAGGCGGGCCGGGGTGTCCTCGCAGGGCATCAGCGGCACCAACGCCCACGTGATCATCGAGGAGGCCCCGGCCGCCTTGGAGGCGGGGGAGACCGGGGACGGGGAGGCCGGTCCAGGCGGGCCGCGGCTGCTGACCCTGTCCGCCAAGTCGCCGGCCGCGCTCGCCGAACTCACCGACCGCTACACCGAGTTGCTCGCGGGCGACGGGCCGGGCGCGGATGGCGGGCCGGGCGCGGCCGGCGGGTCCGGCTTGGCGGCGGTCTGCCGGGCCACCGGCCTCGGCCGGGCGCACTTCCCGCACCGGCTGACGGCCGTCGCCTCCTCGGCCGCCGAGCTGCGGGACCTCCTCCTGCGGACCCGCCGGGAGGAGGAGCCGCCGGCCGGCGTCCGGGTCGGCACCCGGACCCCGGAGGGCGGCCGGGGCCCGGTGTTCCTCCTCACCGGCGCCACCGGCCCCCTGGCCGGGCCGGACGCCGAGGCGGTCGCCGTCCTGGCCGAGGCCGAGCCGGTCTTCCGCCGCGCCCTGGACCAGTGCGCCGAGGCGCCCGGCGGCCGGCTCTCTCCGTTCGCGGTCGGCTACGCGCTCGCCGAGCTGTGGCGCTCGTGGGGCGTGCGGCCCGCCGCCGTCCTCGGCCACGGCACCGGCGAGCTGGTGGCCGCGTGTGTGACGGGCACGATGAGCCCGGAGGACGCGCTGGTGGCGGCCCGTACGGTCCGGAACGCGGCCGCGCCGGAGACGGCCGGGCCGGACGCCGCCGGGTCGGAGCGGTTCGCCGCCGGCCTCGCCGCGCTGCTGCGGGACGGCCACCGCACCTTCGTCGAGCTCGGGCCCGCCTCGCCGCTGCTCGACGAGGTCCGGGCGGCCGGGCACGCCGTGGTCCTGCCGTCGCTGCGCCCGGGGGAGGACGCCCGGCGCACCCTCCTCGACAGCCTCGGCGCGCTCTACACCAGGGGCGCGCGGATCGACTGGGCGCGCGTGCACGGCGAGCCCGCCGGGCCGCCGGTGCGCCTGCCCGGGTACCCGTTCCAGCGCGAGCGCTACTGGCTCTGGACCGGCGCCCCGCGCCGCGCCGGGGCACCGGCACCGGAGGGGTCGCTGGTCGCGCAGGTACGGCTGGTCGGCCCCGACGGTACGCCGGTGGCGCTCGCCGACGGCGTGCGCCTGGAGGCGGTGCCGGACGCCCTGCCGCCCACCGCGCCCGCGACGGAGACGCCCGCGACGGAGCCGCCCGCGACGCAGGGACCCGTCGAGGACGTCGTCGAGCTGGTGGCCGGCATCGTCGGCCGGGCGCGCGGCGCGGCCGTCACCGGCGACGACCGGGAGCTGCCGCTGCGGCGCCTGGCCGTCGACTCGCTGATCGCGATGGACATCCGGCAGACCCTCGCCCGGCGGCTCGGCGTGGACCTGCCGCTGCGCGACCTGCTGGACGGCCGCGGCGTCACCGCGATCGCCGACGCCGTCCGGGCCGCACGCGGCGACACCGACGGCAGCGGTAGCGGCGCTGACGCCCGACGACCCGGGACGGCGCTGGTCGCCGACCCGGCGGCCCGCCACGAGCCGTTCCCGCTCACCGACCTCCAGCAGGCCTACCTGGTCGGCCGGACCGACGCCTTCGAGCTCGGCAACGTCTCCACCTCCTTCCTGGTCGAGGTGGACCTGACCGACACCGACCCGGACCGGCTGGCCGCCTCCTTCCGGCAGCTCGTCGACCGGCACGACATGCTCCGCGCGGTCGTCTCCCGAGACGGGCACCAGCGGGTGCTCGCCGAGGTCCCCGAGTACCGGATCGCCACCGTCGACCTGCGGGCCTGCGACCAGGCCGAGCGGGAGCGCCGGCTGGCCGCGATCCACCGGGAGATGCGGGACCAGGTCTTCGACACCGAGGCCTGGCCGCTGTTCGACGTCCGGGCCACCCTGCTCGACGCCCGCACCACCCGGCTGCACCTCAACTTCGACGCGCTGATCATCGACGGCCGCAGCTCCGGGCTGCTGTTCCGGGAGTGGGCGCAGGCCTACCGCCACGGGGCGCCCGCGACCCCCGCCCCGGCCGTCACCTACCGCGACTACGTGCTCGCCGCCGCCGGGGCGGACGCCGAGGGGCGCGAGCGGTCGCTCGCCTACTGGCGGGCCCGCGTCGACTCGCTGCCGCCCGCGCCCGCCCTGCCGCTGCGCCCGGGCCCGGCGCCCCGGCGGCCGGAGTTCGTCCACCGCACGGCCCGGGTCGGGGCCGGGGCGTGGCGACGCTTCAAGGAGCACGCCGCGGCGGCGGGCCTCTCGCCCTCGGCCGCGCTGTGCGCCGCGTACGCGCAGGTGCTGGGCGCCTGGAGCGCCTCGCCGCGCTTCACGCTCAACCTGCTGGCGTTCCACCGGCGGCCGCTGCACGAGGACGCCGGCCGGGTGGTCGGCAACCTCAGCGCCACCACCCTGCTGGAGGTCGACGCCGCCCCCGGCGAGGCCTTCGCCGCGGGCGCCGCGCGCCTCCAGGAGCAGCTGCTGGCCGACCTCGAACACGGCCACGTCAGCGGCGTCGAGGTGCTGCGCGAACTCAACCGCACCCGCGGCGGGACGGGCCTGGCGGGCATGCCGGTGGTCTTCACCAGCACGATCGGCTTCTCCGCCCGGAGCGACGGCGATGACGGCGACCACACCGCCGACGGCGCCGACGGCGGCCCGGAGCAGCGCGGGGCGCTCACCGCGCTGACCGCGCTCGGCACCGCCGGCGAGCTGGCCTCCAGCTCGGTGCGCACCCCGCAGGTGTGGCTCGACCACCAGGCCCTGGAGGAGGCCGGGGAGCTGGTCCTGAACTGGGACGTGGTGGAGGAGGTGTTCCCCGAGGGCGTCGTCGACGGGATGTGGGAGGCCTACCGGGACCTGGTGCGCGGCCTGTGCGAGGAGGGCGCGTGGCGCCGCCCGCCGGCCGTGCTCGCGCCGGAGGCCGACCTGGCGGTCCGCCGGGCCGTCAACGCCACCGACGGCCCCGTCCCCGCCGAGCTGCTGCACGACGCGTTCCTGCGGCAGGCCGCGGCCCGGCCGGACGCGCCCGCCGTCATCACCGCCGCCCGGACCCTCAGCTACCGCGAGGTGGACCGCCGGTCCGACCGGATCGCCCGTCGGCTGATCGACGACGGCGCCGGCCCGGGCGCGCTGGTCGGCATCGTGCTGGACAAGGGCTGGGAGCAGGTCGTCGCGGCGCTGGCCGTCCTCAAGACCGGGGCCGCCTACGTGCCGGTCGACGCCGCCGTGCCCGGCCCCCGCCTGCGGATGATCGTGGAGACCGCCGGGATCGGCCTGGTGCTGACCCGCTCGGCGGTCGCGGCCGGGCTCGACCTGCCGGACGGCACCCGCGCGCTGCACGTCGACACCGAGCCGGAGGACACCGGCGCGGACGGCCCGCTGCCGCCCTCCCCGGCCCGGCCCGAGGACCTCGCGTACGTCATCTTCACCTCGGGCTCCACCGGGGTGCCGAAGGGCGTGATGATCGAGCACACCGGCGCGGTCAACACGATCCGGGACGTCAACGACCGGTTCGGCGTGACCGGGGACGACCGGGTGCTGGCGCTGTCGGCGTTCAACTTCGACCTCTCGGTCTACGACGTGTTCGGCCTGCTCGCGGTCGGCGGCGCCGTGGTCCTGCCCGACGCCCCGGCGCAGCGCGAGCCGGCCGCCTGGCTGGACCTGGTGACCCGGCACCGGGTGACGGTCTGGAACAGCGTCCCCGCGCTGATGGAGATGTTCGTCGAGCACGTGCGGGCACTCGGCGGCCCGTTCCCGCTGCGGCTGGTGATGATGAGCGGCGACTGGATCCCCGTCACCCTCCCCGGCGCCGTCGCCGCGGTCCTGCCGGACGCGCGGGTCGTCGGCCTGGGCGGTGCGACCGAGGCCTCGATCTGGTCGATCCTGCACCCGATCACCGAGGTGGACCCGGAGCGGACGAGCATCCCGTACGGCCGGCCGATGCGGAACCAGCGCTTCCATGTGCTGGACGAGGCGCTGCGGCCGCGCCCGGCCTGGGTCCCCGGCGACCTGTACATCGCGGGCACCGGCCTGGCCCGCGGCTACCTCGGCGACGAGGAGAAGACCCGCGCGGCCTTCCCGCGCCACCCGGTGACGGGGGAGCGGCTCTACCGCACCGGCGACCTCGGCCGCTACCTGCCGGACGGCGACATCGAGTTCCTCGGGCGTGCGGACTTCCAGGTGAAGATCCAGGGCCACCGGATCGAGCTCGGCGAGGTCGAGGCGGCGCTGCTGCGCCGGCCGGACGTCCGGGCGGCGGCCGTGGTGGCCGAGGGCGAGCGCGGCGGCCCGCGACGGCTCGTCGGCTACGCGGTGGCGGACGCCTCCGAGGAGGAGCTGCGCGCGGCGCTCGGCCGGGAACTGCCGGGGTACCTGGTGCCCGCCCGGATCGTCCTGCTGCCGGAGCTGCCGCTGACCGACAACGGCAAGGTGGACCGCCGGCGGCTTCCCTCGCCCGGGCTCGCGGCCCCGCGCCCCGGCGGGGCGGTCGCCCCGCGCGACGCGGCCGAGCGGCTGCTCGCCGGGATCTGGGCCGAGTTCTTCGGCACTCCCGCGGCGACCGCCGACACCGCCCCGGACCCCTCCGACGCCGCCCCGGACCCCGCCGACGCCGCCCCGGACCCCGCCGGTTTCGACGTCACGGCGAACTTCTTCGACCTCGGCGGCGACTCCATGCTCGCGGTGCGGATGATGGCCCGGATCAGGCAGTGCACCGGCCGCTCGCTGCCGGTGGCCACGCTGCTCGCCCGGCCGACCGTCGAGGCGCTCGCCGGGGTGCTGCGCGAGCGGGCCGAGGACGAGGGCCGGGCGGCCCTGGTCACCGTCCGGGGCACCGGGGCCCGGCCGCCGCTGTTCCTGGTCCACCCGGTCGGCGGCGACGTGCTCTGCTACGCCGGGCTCGCCGCCCTGCTGGACGGGGACCAGCCGGTCCACGCCCTCCAGTACCCCGAAGCGGACGCCGAAGCGGACCCCGGGGCGCAGCCCGCCCCGAGGACCGTGGCCGAACTGGCCGCGCACTACGCCGACGCGATCACCGCGCGGTTCCCGGACGGCCCGTACCGGCTCGGCGGCTGGTCGATGGGCGGGGTGATCGCCCTGGAGACCGCCCGGCTGCTCACCGACCGGGGCGCGGCGGTCGAGCTGGTCGCGGCCGTGGACCTGCTCGAACCGCCCGGCCGCACCGAGCCCGCCGCCGAGCCGGCGCTGCTGGCCCGGTTCGCCCGCGACCTGGCCGGGCTGGCCGGCCACGACTGGAACCCCGGGCCGGAGGAGTTCGAGCCGGTCGACGGCGGCTCCCCGGTCGAGGAGCTGCTGACCCGGGCCCGGCGGGCCGGCGTCCTGCCGGAGGAGATCGACGGCGCCACCCTGGAGCGGCTCGCGGGCCGGTTCCTGCGCCTCAGCCGGGCGCTGGCCGAGCACCGGCCCGTCCCGTACCGGGGCCGGGTCCGGCTGCTGCGGGCGATGGACGGGGCCAGCACGGCCACCACCCGGCGGTGGCTGGAGCTGCTCGGCGACCGGGCGGAGAGCGTCGACGTGCCCGGCGACCACTACAGCGTCATGCGCGCCCCGTACCTCCCGACCCTGGCGGCCGAGCTCGACAAGGCGTTGAACGACCTGTGACCCGCCGCCCCGGAGAACCCCACCGCACCCGCCGAACCAGGAGGACCGGATGACCACCCTCGAACTGCCGCCCCGGACCGGGACGGCCCGGACCGGTACGCCCCGCACCGGGACGGCCCGCACCGCCGCCTCGGTCCTGGACCGGGTACGGAGCTACGCCGCCGGCCTGCCGGCCACCGCGCCGGAGACCGAACGGCTGGGCCGGATCCCCGGTGACGTCCTGGCGGGCCTGAAGGCCACCGGGCTGCTGCGGGCCGCCCTGCCGCCGCGGCTGGGCGGGGTCGAGCTGACCGTGCCGGAGACCACCCGGGCGATCGACCTGCTGGCCGAGGGCGACGCCTCGGTCGCCTGGTGCGCGTCCGTCGCGCTGAACGCCTCGCTGGCCGTGGTCTCGCTGCCCGAGGACGTCTTCGCCGAGCTGTTCCCGGACCCGGACCTGATCACCGCGACGGTGCTGCCGCCGGCCGGTCGGTCGGTCCGGCACGGCGGCGGCCACCTGCTGACCGGCCGCTGGACCCACGCCAGCGGGATCACCCACGCCGACCGGGTGCTGGCCGGGTTCCTGACCCCGGAGGGCACCCCGAGGGTCGCCGTCCTGGACGCCGCGCAGGTCCGGGTGCTGGACACCTGGCACACCACCGGGCTGCGCGGCACCGGTTCGCACGACATCGAGGTCGCCGACCTGTTCGTCCCGGAGCGGCACACCTTCGCCCTGGCGCCGTCCGGCACCCGGGCGGAGCCGCTCCACCTGCGCGCCGACAACCTCGCCCTCAAGATGGCGGGCGTGCCGCTGGGGATCGGCCGGGCCGCGCTGGCCGGCGCCCGGGAGCTGCTCTCCGCCCGGCGCACCGCGCTGCCCTACCCGGGGGTCCGGGCCGACCTCGCGCACGCCGAGTCGCTGATCGGCGCGGCGGACGCCTACGTGTACCGCACGCTGGAGCAGGCCTGGGCGGCCCAGGCGGCGGGCCTGGCGGCGGAGCGCGGCACGGCGGCGCTGGCCCGCCGGTTCGCCCACCGGGCCTGCCGGGAGGCGGTCCAACTCCTGTACGACGCCGTGGGATCGGCCGCGGTCTACACCGAGCGCACCCCGCTCGACCGCTGCCTGCGCGACGTCGTCACGGCGGGCCGCCACGTCGCCTCGGCGGAGAAGGTCCTGGACGGTGTCGGCGAGCTGCGGCTCGGGGGCGCGCCCGAGTCCCCGCACCTCTGATCAGGGGCCCTCAGGCCGTCACGCCTCCTCGCGCCAGCCCTCGTAGCCGGCCGCGAGGCGGTCGAGGGCGTGCAGCAGCGCCGGGGTCCAGCCGCTCTCCGGGGCCTCGGCCACGACCAGCCACTGGGCGTCCTCGGCGTCGTCCTCGCCCGCGAGCGCGTCGCGGACGACTTCGAGCTCGCCGAGGTCGGGCTGGGCGGCGCCGAGCTCCTCGGCGGCCTCCTCGGCGGTGTCGCGGTCGGGCAGGACGAGCAGCTGCCGGGCGTACGGGTCGTCGACGGCCGGGAGGTCGGTGGTGTGGTTCTCGCTCACCCGGACATTGTCCAGGTCGGGCCGCCCGCTCCGTCGGGCGGGAGTGTCCGCGGCCCGTGGGATGCTGGTAGGCGATGGCCAGGAAGAGTGCACCCGACGACCTGCTCGCCCCGCTGACCCTCGCGGTCGGCCAGGAGGAGCTGCTGCTGGACCGCGCGGTCGCCCAGGTGGTGGCGGCGGCGAAGGCGGCGGACCCGGACACCGACGTACGGGACCTGCCGCCCGGCGGCCTGCAGCCCGGCAGCCTGGCCGAGCTGACCACGCCGTCGCTGTTCGCCGAGCGCAAGGTGATCGTGGTCCGGGCCGCGCAGGACCTCTCCGCCGACTCCGTGAAGGAGGTCAAGGCGTACATCGAGGCCCCGGCCGAAGAAGTGATCATGGTGCTGGTGCACGCCGGCGGCGCCAAGGGCAAGGGCCTGCTGGACGCCGGGCGCAAGGCCGGCGGGCGCGAGGTGGCCTGCCCCAAGCTGGCCAAGGCGAGCGAGCGGCTGGCCTTCGTCAAGGGCGAGTTCCGCACCCTGGGCCGCTCCGCGACCCCGGAGGCCTGCCAGGCGCTGCTGGACGCGCTCGGCAGCGACCTGCGCGAGCTGGCGGCCGCCTGCAACCAGCTGACCTCCGACGTCGAGGGCACGATCGACGAGACGGTGGTGGCCCGCTACTACAGCGGCCGGGCCGAGGCGACCGGCTTCGAGGTCGCCGACCTGGCGGTCACCGGCCGGGCCGCGGAGGCGCTGGAGCGGCTGCGCTGGGCGCTGGCCGTCGGCCAGCCGCCGACCGGCATCACCTACGCGCTGGCCTCCGGCGTGCGCAGCATCGGCCGGCTGGCGAGCGCCGGGCGGAACATGCGCCCGGGTGACCTGGCCCGCGAGCTGGGCATGCCGCCGTGGAAGGTCGACCGGGTCCGCCAGCAGATGCGCGGCTGGACGGGCGACGGGGTGGCCACCGCGCTGACCGCGATCGCCCAGGCCGACGCCGCCGTCAAGGGCGGCTCGGACGACCCGGCGTACGCCCTGGAGCGCGCGGTGGTCGCCGTCGCCCGGGCCTCCCGGGCCGGTTCCCGGCCCGCCTACTGACGGCCCGGCGCCGCGGGCCCCGGCGCTACTTCTTCATGGCCCGCACGGTGTCCTGCCCGTCGGACTGGAGGGCGGTGCGCAGCTCCTCCTTGGTCGGCGGCTTGCCCTTGCCCTCGGTGTAGCCGGCCGAGTAGGTGACGTAGTACGTCATCCCGCCGTCGCGGATGTCCAGTTCGGCGTAGACGCTGTGGTACTGGTCCGAGCCGTCGTCCTTGTACAGGAAGTACGCCTCCTCGCCGAGCCCCGCGATGTCGGTGACCTGGTAGCCGCGGGCCCGGTAGAGCTCCTTGTTGGCCTCCAGCTCGGGCGCCGGGTTGACCGCCTTGTGCAGGTCGACGCGCATGTAGAGGGTGGCGGACTCGCTGTCGCTGGTGCCGCCGGTGCGCTTGAGCGACATCGAGCAGTTCATGCTGTCCAGCGCCGGGTGCCGGTCGGTGTGGTGGGTCGGCTTGGAGGTGTCCGAGACGGAGTAGGTCTGCAGGAGCTTCGTGGGCTTCCCGGTGGCGCAGAAGTCGTCGGAGAGGTGGTAGCCGCGCAGGTCGCGCGGCGAGGAGTCGCTGCTGACCAGGCCGGGGACGGCCGTCACGGCGGCGGCCCAGCCGATCGAGACGGTCACCGCGCCGACGAACGCCCAGACGGCGTTGCGCCGCAGGTTCCCGCTCCGCCCGGGGGCGGGGGCGGCGGGCAGGCCGGGCGCGGTGGGCAGCCCCGGCGGCGGTCCGAAGCCGCCGGCGCCCGCGGGGCCGGGAGCGCCCGGTACGGGCTGCGCGCCCCCGCCCGGCTGCTGCTGCGGGAAGCCGTACCCCGGTCCGTTCGGCGGCTGCGGGAAGCCGTATCCCGGTCCGTTCGGTGGCTGCGGCGGCGGTGGCGTCGTCATGGAAGTTCCCCCCTGGACCTGGCGCCGAGGTGCTCCCCGCACCCCGGTCGGACCCGACCGACGATAGCCGCCGGGCCGCGGAACGCGACAGGCGCCGCAGCGGCCTCGGGGAGAGGCCGGCTGCGACGCCTGTCGCACTGCTTCTGTGCACCGCACCCGCGTGGCGAACGCAGGCCGCGTGCGGTGCGAGTCTTGCGCGCCTCGGGGGTCCGGGTAGAGGGCCGGGTCGCTCCGAAGCGGTGGGGGTCGAAAGACCCCGGGGCGTCAGGCCTGGACGGCGGTGTTGACGCGCTTGGTGATGGCCGACTTCTTGTTGGCGGCCTGGTTGGCGTGGATGACGCCCTTGCTCACGGCCTTGTCCAGCGCCTTGGAGGCGGCGCGGGCCAGCTCGGTGGCCTTCTCGGTCTCGCCGGCGGCAGCGGCCTCACGGGCCTTGCGCAGAGCGGTCTTCAGCGAGGACTTGACGGCCTTGTTGCGCAGGCGCGCCTTCTCGTTGGTCTTGTTGCGCTTGATCTGGGACTTGATGTTCGCCACGAAGGAGCCTCAGTCTTGTCTAAGGATTTGAACGGGTTCGCACCCGGTGGCCGTCGGACCAGCTGAGAGGGCATGCCGAGGCCGGGTGCAGCAGCCCACGCTACCAGGGGCCCGCTGCCCGCCCCAAACCCGGGCGCCCGCGAGGGCCGCCCCCGACCGCTCGCGAGGGCGGCGCCGGACGGCCCCGGGTGCCCGAACGGCGGCCCGCCCCGCGGTCGTGGGAAGATGGCAGGGACTATTTCGATCGGACGAGCCCGTCCGGTCCCCGGGAAACCGGTCAGCGATGACCCGGACACCCCCGGCCCCGGACCAACGGAGAATCGGACCAAGGTGCCCGCGACCCCCAGCAATGTGCCAGAGCCCAGCCGTACCGACCCGGCGCTGATCCGCAACTTCTGCATCATCGCCCACATCGACCACGGCAAGTCGACGCTCGCAGACCGGATGCTGCAGATCACCGGCGTCGTCGACCCCCGGCAGATGCGTGCCCAGTACCTCGACCGCATGGACATCGAGCGTGAGCGCGGCATCACCATCAAGTCGCAGGCGGTCCGCCTTCCGTGGGCGCCGAAGACCGGTCCGAACGCCGGGACGACGCACATCCTCAACATGATCGACACCCCCGGCCACGTGGACTTCACGTACGAGGTGTCCCGCTCCCTCGCCGCGTGCGAGGGCACCATCCTGGTGGTCGACGCGGCCCAGGGCATCGAGGCGCAGACCCTCGCCAACCTGTACCTGGCGCTGGAGAACGACCTCACGATCGTCCCGGTCCTCAACAAGATCGACCTGCCGGCCGCCCAGCCGGAGAAGTACGCGGCCGAGATCGCCCACATCATCGGCTGCGACCCCTCCGACGTGCTCCAGGTCAGCGCCAAGACCGGCCTGGGCGTCGAGGACCTGCTGGACCACATCGTCAACACCGTCCCGGCCCCGGTCGGCGTCAAGGACGCCCCGGCCCGCGCGATGATCTTCGACTCGGTGTACGACTCCTACCGCGGCGTGGTCACCTACGTCCGTGTGGTGGACGGGCAGCTCACCAAGCGCGAGCGGATCTCGATGATGTCCACCGGCGCGACCCACGAGCTGCTGGAGATCGGCGTCATCTCGCCCGAGCCGAAGGTCGCCGACGGCCTCGGCGTCGGCGAGGTGGGCTACATCATCACCGGTGTGAAGGACGTCCGGCAGTCCAAGGTCGGTGACACGATCACCTCGATGCACAAGGGCGCCACCGAGGCGCTCGGCGGCTACAAGGACCCGCGCCCGATGGTGTTCTCCGGCCTCTACCCGCTGGACGGCTCGGACTACCCGCTGCTGCGCGACGCCCTCGACAAGCTGCGGCTCAACGACGCCGCGCTGGTGTACGAGCCGGAGACCTCGGTCGCGCTCGGCTTCGGCTACCGCTGCGGCTTCCTCGGCCTGCTGCACCTGGAGATCATCCGGGAGCGCCTGGAGCGCGAGTTCAACCTCGACCTGATCTCCACCGCCCCGAACGTGGTCTACCGGGTGGTCATGGAGGACGGCACCGAGCACACCGTCACCAACCCGAGCGAGTTCCCCACCGGCAAGATCGCCGAGGTGTTCGAGCCGGTGGTGCGCGGCACCATCCTCGCGCCCAACGAGTTCGTCGGCGCGATCATGGAGCTCTGCCAGTCCCGCCGCGGCAACCTCCAGGGCATGGACTACCTGTCCGAGGACCGGGTCGAGCTGCGCTACACCCTGCCGCTCGCGGAGATCGTCTTCGACTTCTTCGACCAGCTGAAGTCCAAGACCCGCGGCTACGCCTCGCTGGACTACGAGCCCATCGGCGAGCAGTCCGCCCAGCTGGTGAAGGTCGACATCCTGCTGCACGGCGACGCGGTGGACGCCTTCTCCGCGATCGTCCACAAGGACAAGGCCTACGGCTACGGCGTGATGATGGCGGGCAAGCTCCAGAAGCTCATCCCCCGCCAGCAGTTCGAGGTGCCGATCCAGGCGGCCATCGGCTCCCGGGTGATCGCCCGTGAGACGGTCCGCGCGATCCGCAAGGACGTCCTCGCCAAGTGCTACGGCGGTGACATCTCCCGTAAGCGGAAGCTGCTGGAGAAGCAGAAGGAAGGCAAGAAGCGGATGAAGATGGTCGGCCGCGTGGAGGTCCCGCAGGAGGCCTTCATCGCCGCGCTGTCCACCGACGCCGAGGCGCCGAAGGAGAAGAAGTAACGGCGGCAGGCGTTCGGACACGCGGGAAGGGCCCGGGCATCAGCCCGGGCCCTTCCCGCGTTCTCCGACGGTCTTCGGGGGAGTGTCAGTCCACCTCGGCCACGGCCTCGGCGAACTGCGCCTGGTAGAGCCGGGCGTAGGCGCCGTCGGCGGCGATCAGGTGGTCGTGCGAGCCCTGCTCGACGATCGAGCCGTTCTCCATCACCAGGATCACGTCGGCGTCCCGGATGGTGGAGAGCCGGTGGGCGATGACGAAGCTGGTGCGGCCGGTGCGCAGCCGGGCCATGGCCCGCTGGATCAGCACCTCGGTGCGGGTGTCGACGGAGCTGGTCGCCTCGTCCAGGACCAGGATGGACGGCTGGGCGAGGAACGCCCGGGCGATGGTGATCAGCTGCTTCTCGCCGGCGCTGACGTTGGTGCCCTCGTCGTCGATGACGGTGTCGTAGCCGTCCGGCAGGGTGCGCACGAAGCGGTCGACGTGGGCGGCCCTGGCGGCCTCGACGACCTGGTCGCGGGTGGCCGACTCGGCGCCGTAGGCGATGTTGTCGGCGATGCTGCCGCCGAACAGCCAGGTGTCCTGGAGCACCATGCCGATGCCGGAGCGCAGTTCCTCGCGGGACATCGCGGCGATGTCCACGCCGTCGAGGGTGATCCGTCCGGAGCTGACCTCGTAGAACCGCATCAGCAGGTTGACGAGGGTGGTCTTGCCGGCGCCGGTGGGGCCGACGATGGCGACGGTCTGGCCGGGCTCGACCTTGAGCGAGAGGTCGTCGATGAGCGGCTTCTCGGGGTCGTAGCGGAAGGACACGTCCTGGAAGGCGACCCGGCCGCGCACCACGTCGGGCCGTTCCGGCATGGCCGGTTCGGCGCTCTGCTCGGGGGCGTCCAGCAGCTCGAAGACGCGCTCGGCGGAGGCGACGCCGGACTGCACCAGGTTGGCCATGCTGGCGACCTGGGTGAGCGGCTGGCTGAACTGCCGCGAGTACTGGATGAACGCCTGGACGTCACCGATGGACAGCGCGCCGCTGGCGACCCGCAGACCGCCGACGACGGCGACCAGCACGTACTGGAGGTTGCCGATCAGCATCATCGCGGGCTGGATGATGCCGGAGATGAACTGGGCCTTGAAGCTGGCGTGGTAGAGCGCCTCGTTGTGCTCGCGGAAGGTCTCCGCGGACTCGTGCTGGCGCCCGAACACCTTGACCAGGGTGTGGCCGGTGTACATCTCCTCGATGTGGGCGTTCAGTTGGCCGGTGGACTTCCACTGCTGGACGAACTGCGGCTGGGCCCGCTTGCCGACCCTGGTGGCGACGACGACCGAGACGGGCACCGAGACCAGGGCGATCACGGCGAGCAGCGGGGAGATCCAGAACATCATCGCGAGCACGCCGACCACGGTGAGCAGCGAGTTGACGACCTGTCCCATGGTCTGCTGCATGGACTGGCCGATGTTGTCGATGTCGTTGGTGACCCGGCTGAGCACCTCGCCGCGCGGCTGCTTGTCGAAGTAGCTGAGCGGCAGCCGGGCGAGCTTGGCCTCGACGTCCTGGCGCAGCCGGTAGCTCGCGGCCTGGATGGCCCGGGTGGCGAGCCGGCCCTGGAAGATGCCGAAGACGGCGGAGGCGAGGTAGATGCCGAGCACCCAGAGCAGGACGGTGCCGATGGCGCCGAAGTCCATGCCCTGGCCAGGGGTGAAGTGGACGGCGGAGAGCAGGTCGGCGACGCCGCCCTCGCCGTGGGCGCGCAGCCCGTCGATGACCTGGTCCTTGGACATGCCGGCCTGGAAGCGGGCGCCGACGACACCGGCGAAGATCAGGTCGGTGGCGTCGCCGAGGATCTTGGGGCCGATGACGGCGCAGCCGATGCCGAGCACGCCGAGGACCAGGACGCCGATCAGGGTGTTGCGTTCGGGGCGCAGCAGGCCGAGGACGCGCTTGCCGGAGCCCTTGAAGTCCATGGACTTCTCGGTGCCCTGGCCGCCCATGAAGCGGCCGGGGCCGGCCGGGCCGCGGCGGGCGGCGGCGGCCTGGGAGTCGCTGGGCAGTTCGGCGTCCTTGGCGGCGTCCTTCGGGGCGCCGTCCACCGGGGCGTCCTCGGGAGCGGCGCCTCTCGGGGCGGGCCCCTTGGTCAGGTCGGGCTTGTTGCCGGGCGTGGTCACGCCGCCTCCTGCTCGGTGAGCTGGGAGAGCACGATCTCCCGGTACGTCGGGTTGTCGGCCATCAGCTCGTGGTGGGTCCCACTGCCGACGACGGCGCCCTCGTCGAGGACGATGATCCGGTCGGCGTCGCGGATGGTGGACACCCGCTGGGCGACGATCAGGACGGTGGCGTCGGAGGTCTCGCGGGCGAGGGCCTTGCGGAGCCGGGCGTCGGTGGCGTAGTCGAGCGCGGAGAAGGAGTCGTCGAAGAGGTAGACGGAGGGCCGGCGCACCAGGGTCCGGGCGATGGCCAGGCGTTGGCGCTGGCCGCCGGAGACGTTGCCGCCGCCCTGGGCGATGGGGGCGTCCAGGCCTTCGGGCAGCTTCTCGACGAACTCCTTGGCCTGGGCGATCTCCAGGGCGTGCCAGAGCTCCTCGTCGGTGGCGTCGGGCCGGCCGTAGCGGAGGTTGCTGGCGACGGTCCCGGAGAAGAGGTAGGGCTTCTGCGGGACGATGCCGACGCTCTCGGCGATCGCGGCGGGGGCGAGTTCGCGGACGTCCACGCCGTCGAGCAGGACCCGGCCGGAGGTGACGTCGAAGAGCCGGGGGACGAGGCCGAGCAGGGTGGACTTGCCGCTGCCGGTGGAGCCGATGATGGCGGTGGTCTGGCCGGGGCCGGCGGTGAGGTCGATGCCGCGCAGCACCGAGGCCTCGGCGCCGGGGTAGCGGAAGTCGACGCCGCGCAGTTCCAGGGTGCCGCGGTGCGGGACCTCGGTGACGGGGGCGGCGGGCGGGACGACGCTGCTGTCGGTGCCGAGGACCTCCTGGATGCGCTCGGCGCAGACCTCGGCGCGCGGCACCATCATGAACATGAAGGTGGCCATCATGACGCTCATCAGGATCTGCATCAGGTAGGAGAGGAACGCGGTGAGCGCGCCGATCTGCATGGCGCCGCTGTCGATGCGGTGGGCGCCGAACCAGAGCACGGCGACGCTGGAGACGTTCACCACCAGCATGACGGCGGGGAACATGATGGACATCAGCCGGCCGACCTGGCGGGAGACCTGGGTGAGGTCCTCGTTGGCGTCGGCGAAGCGGGCCTGCTCCTGGTCGTCCTTGACGAAGGCGCGGATGACCCGGATGCCGGTGATCTGCTCGCGCAGGACCCGGTTCACGGTGTCGATCCGTACCTGCATGCTGCGGAACCTGGGGCGCAGCGCGCGGACCAGCAGGACCACGACGACGCCGAGCACGGGGATGACGGCGAGCAGCAGGCCGGACAGCGGGACGTCCTGGTTGAGCGCCATGATGATGCCGCCGACGCACATGATCGGCGCGGCGACCATGAGCGTGAAGCTCATCAGGGCGAGCATCTGGACCTGCTGGACGTCGTTGGTGGTGCGGGTGATCAGCGAGGGGGCGCCGAACTGGCCGACCTCGCGGGCGGAGAAGCTCTGCACCCGGTCGAAGACGGCGGCGCGGACGTCCCGGCCGAAGGCCATCGCGGTGCGGGCGCCGTAGTAGACCGCGCCGATGGAGCAGAGGGCCTGGAGGACGGTGACCGCGATCATCACCCCGCCGACGCGCAGGATGTAGCCGGTGTCGCCCTTGACCACGCCGTCGTCGATGATGTCGGCGTTGAGCGTCGGCAGGTAGAGCGCCGCGAGGGTGGACACCAGCTGGAGCAGCACCAGCAGGGTGATCGGTCGGGAGTACGGGCGCAGGTACGCCCTCAGCAGTCTGATCAGCACTAGCACACTCTTGTCGTCGCCGGTCGGGTTCGCACCCCAATTCTCGGTGTTCTGTAGCGTCGTACAGGTCATTCGGCGTCCGGGAGCCGGAGGTTTGCCGGGCCTTTGCCGAACGGCGGGGTGCGGCACCGGTCGCGCGGGGCCGTGCCGTCGGGCGCCGCCCCCTTACGGAATGACCGGTTTCCCCCTAGGCTGCTGATTGCCCCTTTGTTACTGACCGGTACCGCTCAGGTGAACCGGGGGCCCGGCGACCGCCCCCACGGACGCCGCGACAATCCCTCAGACGGCCACCCGCCACCGGAGGTCCTCGTTGAGTTCCGCGCAGTCCCTGATCGACTCCGGCAGGCCCGACCTCGTCGCCGGGCGCCCCGCCTCCGTCGCCCACCTGTTCCTGGAGCGGGTCGCCCTGACCCCGAACGCCGAGGCCTACCGCTACCCCTCGCCGGTGGACGAGCAGGCCGCCGACGGCGCGCCCGGCGCCGAGCAGTGGCGCTCGCTCACCTGGGCGCAGACCGCGGTCCGGGTCAAGGCGGTGGCCGCAGGCCTGATGGCACTCGGCATCCGGCCCGAGGACCGGGTGGCCCTGGCCTCCTCGACCCGCCTGGAGTGGATCGTCGCCGACCTCGGCGCCATGTGCGCGGGCGCCGCGATCACCACCGTCTACCCCAGCACCAACGCGGACGAGACCGCGTTCATCCTCTCCGACTCCGGCTCCCGGGCGCTGTTCGCCGAGAACGAGGCCCAACTGGCGAAGGCCGTCGGGCAGCTCGACCAGCTGCCCGAACTGCGCACCGTGATCCTCTTCGACGCGCCCGCCGAGGCCCCCGAGACCGGCGGCCTGGACCTGCTCACCCTCACCGAACTGGAGGAGCGCGGCACCCGGTACCTGGCGGAGCACCCGGACGCCGTGGAGAAGGCCGTCGACGGGCTCGGCAAGGAGCAGCTGGCCACCCTCATCTACACCTCCGGCACCACCGGCCGCCCCAAGGGCGTGCGCCTGGTGCACGACTGCTGGGCGTACGAGGGCCGGGCGCAGGAGGCCAGCGGCCTGCTGGGCCCCGACGACGTGCAGTTCATGTGGCTGCCGCTGTCCCACGTGTTCGGCAAGACGCTGATCTCCGGGCAGATCGCCACCGGGCACGTGATGGCGGTGGACGGCCGGGTGGACCGGATCATCCACAACCTGCCCGCGATCCGGCCGACCATCATGGCCTCCGCGCCGCGCATCTTCGAGAAGGTCTACAACGGCATCGCGGGCCGGGCCCGGGCCGAGGGCGGCGCCAAGTACAAGATCTTCCTGTGGGCGGCCAAGGTCGCCCGCGAGCACGCCCGGGCGGTCCAGCAGAGCCGCATCGCCACCGGCACCGAGAGCGCCCCGCTCGGCCTGCGGGTGCAGCACGCGCTGGCCGACAAACTGGTGTACGCGAAGATCCGGGCGGCCTTCGGCGGCCGGCTGCGCGGCGCGGTCTCCGGCAGCGCCGCGCTCGCCCCGGAGATCGGCTACTTCTTCATCGGCGCCGGGGTGCCGATCCTGGAGGGCTACGGCCTGAGCGAGACCAGCGCCGGCTCCTGCGTCAACCGGGCCGAGGACGTGCGGATCGGCACCGTGGGCCGCCCGCTGCCCGGCACCGAGGTGCGGATCGCCGAGGACGGCGAGATCCTGCTGCGCGGCCCCGGCGTCATGCGCGGCTACCACAACCTGCCGGAGAAGACCGCCGAGGTGCTGGAGCCGGACGGCTGGTTCCACACCGAGGACATCGGCGAGCTCAGCCCGGACGGCTTCCTGCGGATCACCGACCGCAAGAAGGACCTGTTCAAGACCTCCGGCGGCAAGTACGTGGCGCCCAGCGAGGTCGAGGGCAAGTTCAAGGCGGTCTGCCCGTTCGTCAGCAACATCCTGGTGATCGGCAACGGCCGCAACTACTGCACCGCGCTGATCGGCCTGGACGAGGCCGTCCTGCTGCCGTGGGCCGCCGAGCACGGCCTGGCCGGGAAGTCCTACGCCGAGCTGGCCGTCGAGCCGGCCGTCCACGAGCTGATCGAGGGCTTCGTCAAGCGGGTCAACGGCGACCTCCAGCGCTGGCAGACGATCAAGAAGTTCCACCTGCTGCCGCGCGACCTCGACATCGAGCACGGCGAGCTCACCCCGAGCCTGAAGATCAAGCGCCCGGTGGTCGAGCGGACCTACGCCGACGCGGTCACCGCCATGTACGCGGGCGCCAACGAGGCCTGACCGGCCCCGCCCCCGTACGGCCCGCCGGGTTCGGTCGGGCCGTACGGGACAATGGGCTCATGCCCTCCGCACTCCCCGACGGCGATCCGGTGCCGTCCGACGGTTCCCTGCCCGCACACGCCCTCGACGGGCTGGGCGACCGGCCGTTCGGCTTCTACCTGCACGTGCCGTACTGCGCCAGCCGCTGCGGCTACTGCGACTTCAACACCTACACCGCCACCGAGCTGCGCTCCTCCGGGGCCGTCGCCTCCCAGGAGACCTACGCGGACAACGTGGTCGCCGAGATCCGCCACGCCCGGAAGGTGCTGGGCTCCGCCGACCTGCCGGTGCACACCGTCTTCCTCGGCGGCGGCACCCCGACCCTGCTGCCCGCCCGCGACCTGGTCAAGATGCTCGCCGCGATCCGCGAGGAGTTCGGGCTCGCCGACGGCGCCGAGGTCACCACCGAGGCCAACCCGGAGTCCGTCGACCCGGCGTACCTGGCCGAACTGCGCGAGGGCGGCTACAACCGGCTCTCCTTCGGCATGCAGAGCGCCCGCCCGCACGTCCTGAAGCTGCTCGACCGCCACCACACCCCGGGCCGCCCCGAGGCCTGCGTGGCCGAGGCCCGCGCGGCCGGCTTCGAACACGTCAACCTCGACCTCATCTACGGCACCCCGGGCGAGTCCGACGACGACTGGCGGGCCTCCCTGGACGCCGCCATCGGCGCCGGGCCCGACCACGTCTCCGCGTACTCGCTGATCGTCGAGGAGGGCACCCGGCTCGCCGCCCGCGTCAAGCGCGGCGAACTGCCGATGATCGACGACGACGTGCACGCCGACCGCTACCTGATCGCCGAGGAGGCGCTCGCCGCCGCCGGCTACTCCTGGTACGAGGTCTCCAACTGGGCCACCACCCCCGAGGGCCGCTGCCGCCACAACGAGCTCTACTGGACCGGCGGCGACTGGTGGGGCGCCGGCCCCGGCGCCCACAGCCACGTCGGCGGCGTCCGCTGGTGGAACGCCAAGCACCCCGCCGCCTACGCCCAAGCCCTCGCCGAGCACCGCACCCCGGCCCTGGCCCGCGAGGTGCTGGCCGACGAGGACCGCCGCGTCGAACGCATCCTGCTGGAGCTGCGCCTGGTCGACGGCATCCCCCTCGACCTCCTCACCGACACCGGCCGCGAGGCCGCCGACCGCCACCTCGCCGACGGCCTCCTCGCCCCCGGCCCCTACGCCCGGGGCCGCGCCACCCTCACCCTCCAGGGCCGCCTCCTGGCCGACGCCGTCGTACGTGACCTGGTGGACTGACCGAGGGCTTACCGTGTGCGCACCTCTCCGAGCGGACCAGCCTCTTCGGCGAGGCCGTTCCTGTGGATCCGATGGGTGTGAGTCTGGTGACTGCCGACTTTCCCCGCCGTCACTCCGGCAGGGCCGTGAAGTCGATCAGTTCCTCGACCCGGCCCAGGAGTTCGGGCTCCAGGTCCTTGTAGGAGTCGACCTTCGAGAGGATGTGCTTCCAGGCCGCGGGGGTGTCCACCGGCCAGCCGAGGCGGCGGCAGGTGCCCTCCTTCCAGTCCTCGCCCCTGGGGACGGCGGGCCAGGCGGGGATGCCGACGGAGGAGGGCTTCACGGCCTGCCAGATGTCGATGTAGGGGTGGCCGACGACCAGCACCGAGTCGCCGGTGACCCGGGCGGCGATGCGGTGCTCCTTCGTGCCCGGGAGCAGGTGGTCGACCAGGACGCCGAGGCGGCGGCCGGGGCCGGGGGCGAAGTCGGCGACGATCGCGGGCAGGTCGTCGATGCCGCGCAGGTACTCGACGACCACGCCCTCGATCCGCAGGTCGTCGCCCCAGACCCGTTCGACCAGCTCCGCGTCGTGCCGGCCCTCGACGTAGATGCGGGACTCGCGGGCGACCCGGGCGCGGGCGCCGGGGACGGCGACGGAGCCGGAGGCGGTGCGGCCCGGGGTGCGGGCGGGGGCCGGGCCGGCCGGGCGGACCAGGGTGACGACCCGGCCCTCCAGCAGGAAGCCGCGCGGCACCAGGGGGAACACCCGGTGCTTGCCGAACCGGTCCTCCAGGGTGACGGTGAAGCCTTCGGCGGTCTTCTCGCAGCGCACCACGGCCCCGCAGTAGCCGGTCGCCGCCTCCTCGACCACCAGGTCCCGCTCGGCGGGCACCTCCGGGGCGGGGGCCTGCTTCTTCCACGGCGGGGTCAGGTCGGGTCCGTACTGGCGGCTGCGCATACGGGTGATCATAGGGAGGGCGGACGGCGCGTCAGAGGCCCGGCGCGCCCCAGACCGGGAACCAGCGGCTCAGGTCCTTCTCCAGCCGCAGGTCGTTCCCCAGCATCGCGTTGACCTGCAGTTCCAGCGGGCTGTCGCGCCGCTCCCCGCCGCCGGGCATCGGGGCGAAGGGGTAGAACGTCCCCCGCTTGTAGAGGTAGACGAGGGCCAGCGACCGCCCGTCCGGGTCGCGGAAGCCGACGAGCGAGCAGAGCAGCTGCGGCCCGAAGCCGTTCGCCTCCAGTTCGCTGTTGACCGCGTGCAGGTCGTTGACCAGTTCGGGCAGTTCCTCGGGGCGGTGCCGGGCGAGCAGCCAGGAGTAGCCGTAGCCGTCCTTGGAGGCCTCCACGGGGACGCCGCCGCGCTCGGTGTCGGCGTCCAGCAGCGCCCGGACCTGCTGCTGGACCTGGACGAAGGCCGCGCCCTCGACGGCCGCGAAGCAGACCGAGCCGAGCCCGGTGGGGGTGAACCCGGCCCCGGCCTCCAGGGTGAGCGCGGCGGACGGCACGCCGAACAGCTGGTCGAGGTCGGGCTTGACGGGCTTGGTGCGGCCGAACAGGGCGTCCAGGATTCCCACGGCGGTCCTCTCGGGTCGAAAACTGAGGCTCAGCGGCCGAGCTGCTCGGAGATCTTCGCCAGCTGCTCCAGCCGCTTCTCCAGGCTCGGGTGGGTGGAGAACAGCTGCGAGGCGGCCTCCCGGGCGCTCAGCGCGGGGGCGAAGTAGAAGGCGTTGTACGGCTGGGCCTGGCGCAGGTCCTTGCTGGGGATGGCCGCGATCTGCCCGGTCACCTTGGTGAGCGCCGAGGCGAGGGCGCTGGGGTGCCCGGTGAGCTGGGCGGCGGCCCGGTCGGCGGCGAGTTCGCGGTAGCGGGACAGCAGCCGGGTGAGCAGGAAGCTGATCGCGTAGACGACGACCGACACCAGCGGGATGATCAGCGCCAGGACGGCCGCGTTCTGGTCGTTGTTGTTGCGCCCGCCGCCCATGAACCCGCCGTACATCGCGATCCGGGTCATCGCCCCGGCGAGGACGCCGAGGAAGCCGGCGATCGTCATCACCGCGACGTCCCGGTGGGCGACGTGCGACAGCTCGTGGGCGAGGACGCCCTCCAGTTCCTCGGGCTCCAGTCGGCGCAGCAGCCCGGTGGTCACGCAGACCACCGCGTTCTGCGGGTTGCGGCCGGTGGCGAAGGCGTTCGGCATGTCGTTGTCGGCGACCGCCACGCGGGGTTTGGGCATGTCGGCCAGGGCGCAGAGCCGGTCGATGGTGCCGTGCAGCTGGGGGAACTGCTCCGGGGACACCTGGCGGGCGCCCATCGCCCGTTCGGTGATCTTGTCGCTGAACCAGAACTGGGCCACGAACAGCCCGCCTGAGATCAGGACGATCAGTGGCCAGGCGCCGCGCAGCAGCGCGATCAGCAGGCCGGTGAAACCGACGTACAGCAGCCCGATCACGAACATCGTCGCGACCATGCGGCCGGTCAGGCCGCGGTCCGGCGCGAAACGGGTGTGCTGGCCCGAGCTCGACATCGCTTGCTCCTCCATTCGCCGTCGCTTTCGATGCTGCCACCCGGACGGCCTCCCGGCACCACCCCGGCGCCGGGAGGATCGAACCGCCGGGGCCCCGCGGGCCGTGAGCGGAACTGCGGGGAGGATCACCCCGGTCCGGCCGTTCCTGCCGTAGGACCCGGGCCTTACACTGGCAGGTACGGTTTTGGCACTCGCGTGTTCAGAGTGCCAGGGCAAGGGTCTTCGGAGCGGCCCGCAGCAGCAAGGGACACAGTCGGACAACGTGCGAAGACGGAGGTGCGTGCCCCATGGCCGGTGAGGTCCGCCAGCTGGACGAACGCAAGCTCGCCGTGCTCCGCGCGATCGTGCAGGACTACGTGGGCACCGAGGAGCCGGTCGGCTCCAAGGCCCTGGTGGAACGGCACAACCTCGGGGTCTCGCCGGCGACCGTCCGCAACGACATGGCGGCGCTGGAGGAGGAGGGCTACATCCACCAGCCGCACACCAGCGCCGGCCGCATCCCGACCGACAAGGGGTACCGCCTCTTCGTCGACAAGCTCGCCGAGATCAAGCCGATGAGCGCCCCCGAGCGCCGGGCCATCCGGCACTTCCTGGACGGCGCGGTCGACCTGGACGACGTGGTCGCGCGCACCGTGCGGCTGCTCGCCCAGCTGACCCGGCAGGTCGCGGTGGTGCAGTACCCCTCGCTGACGCGCTCCACCGTCCGGCACATCGAGCTGGTGGCGCTGGCCCCGGCCAAGGTGATGCTGGTGCTGATCACCAACACCGGCCGGGTCGAGCAGCGGATGGTCGACTGCCCGGGCCCGGTCGGCGAGACGGTGCTGGCGGACCTGCGGGCCCGGATCAACGCGAGGGCCGCCGGCCGGCGCCTCCCGGAGGTCCCGGGGCTGCTGGAGGAGCTGCCGGCGCAGTTCGAACCGGCCGAGCGGCCGACCGTCAGCACGGTCCTGGCGACCCTGTTCGAGACGCTCGCCGAGCAGAACGAGGAGCGGATCATGCTGGCCGGCACGGCCAACCTGACCCGCTTCGGGCACGACTTCCCGCTCAGCATCCAGCCGGTGCTGGAGGCCCTGGAGGAGCAGGTCGTCCTGCTCCGCCTCCTGGGTGAGACCGCGGACGCCGCGATGACGGTCCGGATCGGGCGGGAGAACACCTACGAGGGGCTGACTTCCACGTCCATCGTCTCGGTCGGCTACGGTTCGGGCGACGAGAGCGTGGCGAAACTGGGTGTGATCGGTCCGACCCGGATGGACTACCCGGGCACAATGGGGGCGGTGCGAGCGGTGGCGCGGTACGTGGGCCAGATCCTGGCCGAGTCCTAGCAAAGGCCGCCGTCGGAAATCCGGCGGCGGTGACCAGTCGCAGCACTACTACAGGCGGAACAAGCGGAGCATTTGGTGGCCACGGACTACTACGCGGTACTCGGCGTCCGACGGGATGCGGGGCAGGACGAGATCAAGAAGGCGTTCCGGCGCCTGGCGCGCGAACTGCACCCGGACGTCAACCCGGACCCGAAGACGCAGGAGCGGTTCAAGGAGATCAACGCCGCTTACGAGGTGCTCTCCGATCCGCAGAAGCGCCAGGTCTACGACCTCGGCGGGGACCCGCTGTCCCCGGGCGGCGGCGCGGGCGGCTTCGGCGCCGGCGCGGCGGGCTTCGGCTTCTCCGACATCATGGACGCCTTCTTCGGCGCCGCGGCCGGCCAGCGAGGCCCGCGCTCGCGCACCCGCCGGGGCCAGGACGCCATGATCCGGCTGGAGATCACCCTGGAGGAGGCCGCTTTCGGCACCACCAAGGAGCTCCAGGTCGACACCGCCGTCACCTGCACCACGTGCAGCGGCGAGGGCGCGGCCCCCGGCACCTCGGCGCAGACCTGTGACATGTGCCGCGGCAAGGGCGAGGTCTCCCAGGTCACCCGGTCCTTCCTGGGCCAGGTCATGACCTCCCGCCCCTGCCCGCAGTGCCAGGGCTTCGGCACCGTCGTGCCGACCCCGTGCCCGGAGTGCGCCGGCGACGGCCGGGTGCGCGCCCGCCGCACGCTGACCGTCAAGATCCCGGCCGGTGTCGACAACGGCACCCGGATCCAGCTGGCCGGCGAGGGCGAGGTCGGCCCCGGCGGCGGCCCGGCCGGCGACCTGTACGTCGAGATCGCCGAGACCACCCACACGATCTTCCAGCGGCGCGGGGACGACCTGCACTGCACCGTCACCATCCCGATGACGGCGGCGGCGCTCGGCACCCAGGTGCCGCTGCAGACCCTGGACGGCCTGGAGGAGGTCGACATCCGGCCCGGCACCCAGTCCGGCCAGTCGATCCCGCTGCACGGCCGGGGCATCACCCACCTGCGCGGCGGCGGCCGGGGCGACCTGATAGTGCACGTCGAGGTGAAGACGCCCAGCAAGCTCGACCCCGAGCAGGAGGAGCTGCTGCGCCGCCTCGCGGTGCTGCGCGGCGAGGAGCGGCCGTCCGGCCAGTTCGCGCCGGGCCAGCAGGGCCTCTTCTCCCGGCTGAAGGACGCCTTCAACGGCCGGTAGCCGTCCGCGGAGGGGTGCCGGGGGGCAATGACCCCGGCACCCCTTTCGCGTGTCCGTCCCACTTCCGCACGAAAGAGGTTCCCCGTCATGACCGCGCCCGTCTTCGTCGTCGAGACCGAGCGGATCGCCGCCGCCGCGCCCGGGGCCGTGGTGCGCCTGGACGGCCCGGAGGGGCGGCACGCGGCCGCGGTGAAGCGGCTGGAGCCGGGCGAGGCGGTGACCCTGGCCGACGGGCTGGGGCTCGGCGTGGACGGCACGGTCGCCGAGGTGCTCGGCAAGGACGCGATCGACGTGCGGGTCGCCGCCGTGCGCCGCGAGCCGGAGCCCGCGCCGCGGATCGTCGTGGTCCAGGCGCTGCCCAAGGGCGACCGCGGCGAGCTGGCCGTGGAGACCATGACCGAGGTCGGCGTGGACGTGGTGATCCCGTGGGCCGCCTCGCGCTGCATCACCCAGTGGAAGGGCGAGCGCGGCGCCAAGGCGCTCGCCAAGTGGCGGGCCACCGCCCGGGAGGCGGGCAAGCAGTCCCGCCGGCTGCGCTTCCCCGAGGTCCGCGAGCCGATGACCACCCGGCAGCTGGCGCCCGTCCTGGCGGGGGCCGCGTTCGCCGCCGTGCTGCACGAGGAGGGCGCCGAACCGCTGGCGCACGCCGTGCTGCCGGAGGGCGGGGACATCGTCCTGGTGGTCGGCCCGGAGGGCGGGGTCTCCCCGGAGGAGCTGGCGGCCTTCGCCGGGGCGGGCGCCGGGCCGTACCGGCTGGGCCCCTCGGTGCTGCGCACCTCCACCGCCGGGGTGGCCGCCGGCGCGCTGCTGCTCGGGCGCACCGGCCGCTGGTCGTAGCACCCCGGGCGCACCCCCGGCAGGCCGTCGGCGCGCCCCCGTACACCCCGGCGGCGACCGCGGCACGGCCGCCCGCGGACGGCGCCGGGAGTCTGGGAAAAACGGCGCGGACGGTCCGTGTACCTGCCTAGGCTGGCCGGGTGACGGACTCCCAGAGCACCTCCCCGAACTCCTCGGCGGGCGCCTACCTTCGCCATCCCCACCTGCACGGCGACCTGCTCGCCTTCGTCGCCGAGGACGACCTCTGGCTCGCCCCGCTGGACGGCGGCCGGGCCTGGCGGCTGACGGCGGACCACCTGCCGGTCCACCACCCGAGGTTCTCCCCGGACGGGCGGCACCTCGCCTTCACCTCCACCCGGGACGGCGCCCCCGAGGTGCACGTGGTGCCGGTGGACGGCGGCCCCTCGCGCCGGCTCACCCACTGGGGCAGCCACCAGACCCGGGTGCTGGGCTGGACCGCCGACGGCCGTCCGATCGCCGCCACCGGGGCCGGCGAGGCCAGCTTGCGCCGCACCTGGGCGCACGCCGTGCCGCTGGACGGCGGCGAGCCGCAGCGGCTGCCGTACGGGCCGGTCGGCGGGCTCGCCTTCGAGCCGGGTGGTGACCGGGTGCTGCTGAGCAGCGTCAACGGCCGCGATCCGGCCTGGTGGAAGCGGTACCGGGGCGGGCGGGCCGGAAAGCTGTGGCTCGGCCGGGAGGAGTTCGCCCGGGTCCACGCGGAGCTGGACGGGCAGCTGGACTCCCCGCTGTGGGTCGGGGACCGGATCGCCTTCCTGTCCGACCACGAGGGCGTCGGCGAGCTGTGGTCCAGCCGCCCGGACGGCACCGACCTGCGCCGCCACACCACCGACCCGGACGGCTTCTACGCCCGGGGCGCCGGCACCGACGGCACCCGGGTGGTCTTCCACCGGGCCGGCGACCTCTGGCTGCTGGACGACCTGGCGGGTGCCGAGCCGCGCCGGCTGGACGTCCGGCTGGCCGGCCCGCGGGCCGGGCGCCGCCCCCGCCCGGTGCCCGCCGCGCACTGGCTGGACTCCGTCGCCCCCGACCGCACCGGCCGGGGCAGCGCCGTGGTGGTGCGCGGCGGCGTGCACTGGCTGACCCACCGCGAGGGACCGGCCCGGGTGCTGGACGAGACCCCGGGCGTGCGCGGGCGGCTGGCCCGGGTGGTGCCCGGCGAGGACGGCGCCCAGGGGGTGCTCTGGGTGTCCGACGCCGAGGGCGGGGACGCCCTGGAGTTCGCCCCCGACCTGCACGGCGCCGAGCGCCGCCGACTGGCCGCGGGGCGGCTCGGCCGGGTCAACGCGCTGACGGTCTCCCCGGACGGCAAGCAGGCCGCGCTCGGCGCGCACGACGGCCGGGTGCTGCTGGTGACGCTCGCCGACGGCGCCGTGCACGAGCTGGACCGCAGCGCCGACGGCGAGCCAGGCACCCCGGCCTTCAGCCCGGACTCGGCCTGGCTGGCCTGGTCGCGCCCGGTGCGCGGGATGGGCCCGCACTCGCTGCGCCAGATCGTGCTGGCCGACCTGGCGACCCGGACGGTCGGCGAGGTCACCCAGCCGCGCTTCGTGGACACCTCGCCCTCGTTCACCGCGGACGGCCGCTACCTGGCCTTCCTGTCGGTGCGCAACTTCGACCCGGTCTACGACGCGCACGTCTTCGACCTGTCCTTCCCGAACGGCTGCCGCCCCCACCTGGTCACGCTGGCCGCCGACACGCCCTCCCCGTTCGGGCCGCAGCGGGCCGGGCGCCCGCTCGGCGGGGAGGAGGACGAGCCGAAGGCCCGGAAGGCGGACGGCGAGGCGGCGGCCGCCGACGCCGCGCCGGTGACCAGGGTGGACCTGGACGGCATCGCCGACCGGATCATCCCCTTCCCGGTCGAGGGCGGCCGCTTCGAGGAGCTGGCCGCCGCGAAGGACGGCGTGCTCTGGACCAGGGCCCCGCTGACGGGCGAACTCGGCGACGAGGCGGCCTCGTTGGACGACGACCGGCCCCGTCCGGTGCTGGAGCGCTTCGACCTGCGCAAGCGCCGGGTCGAGCAGCTGGTGCACGGCGTGGACGACTTCTCGGTCAGCGCGGACGGCACCCGGGTCGCCGTGCTGGACCAGGGCGAGCTGAGGGTCGTCCCGGCGGACCACAAGGGCGGCGACGACGAGGAGGCCGCCGTCGACCTCGCCCGGCTGCGGATCACCGTCGACCCGGCCGCCGAGTGGCGGCAGATGTACGCCGAGAACGGCCGGCTGATGCGGGACAACTTCTGGCGCCCCGACCTCTCCGGCGTCGACTGGGACGGGGTGCTGGAGCGCTACCGGCCGCTGGTCGAGCGGGTCGGCTCGCACGACGAACTGGTCGACCTGCTCTGGGAGGTGCACGGCGAACTCGGCACCTCGCACGCCTACGTGATGCCGTACGGCCGGTACACCGAGCCCGCCCGGCGCCAGGGCCTGCTCGGCGCCGACCTCGTCCGGGACGGCGGGCACTGGCGGATCGGCCGGATCCTGCCCGGGGAGTCCTCCGACCCCAGGGCCCGCTCGCCGCTGGCCGCGCCCGGTGCGGCGATCCGCCCGGGCGACGCGGTGCTCGCCGTCAACGGCCGCCCGGTGGACCCGGTGACCGGCCCGGCCCCGCTGCTGGCCGGCACCGCCGGGCAGCCGGTCGAGCTGACGGTGGCCGGGAAGGACGGCACCGACCGGCGCCACCCGGTGGTCGTCCCGCTCGCCGACGAGGAGGCGCTGCGCTACCACGACTGGGTGGCCGGGCGGCGGGCCGCGGTGCGCGAGCTGTCCGGCGGGCGGCTGGGCTACCTGCACATCCCCGACATGCAGACGGCCGGCTGGGCCCAGCTGCACCGCGACCTGAGCACCGAGATGGCCCGGGAGGGCCTGGTCGTCGACGTCCGGGGGAACCGGGGCGGCCACACCTCGCAGCTGGTGATCGAGAAGCTGGCCCGCCGGATCATCGGCTGGGACGTCATCCGGGACACCGACCACCCGGTGCCCTACCCGGCGGACGCCCCGCGCGGCCCGGTGGTCGCGCTCGCCGACGAGTTCACCGGCTCGGACGGCGACGTGGTCAGCGCCGCCATCCAGGTGCTCGGCATCGGCCCGGTGGTCGGCACCCGCACCTGGGGCGGGGTGATCGGCATCGACAGCCGCTACCGGCTGGTCGACGGCACCCTCGTCACCCAGCCCAAGTACGCGCTGTGGCTGGAGAAGTACGGCTGGGGCCTGGAGAACCACGGCGTCGACCCGGACGTCGAGGTGCCGTTCGCCCCGCACCACTGGGCGGCCGGCGAGGACCCGCAGCTGTCCGAGGGCGTCCGGCTCGCCCTGGCGAAGCTCGCCGGGGCCCCGGCGCGCACCGCGCCGCCGCTGCCCTGGGCGTAGCAGCTCCGGGGCGGGACGCCGGCCGGTCCGGCGTCCCGCCCCGCGGGTGCGGCCCCGGGGCGCCGGAAGCGCCAGCAGGCCGTCGCCCGGCTCGGCTAGGCTGCGCCCGTACGGCCCCACCACCCGACACACCGATCCCGAGGAGAGAGCCATGGCCGGCGAGCCGCAGCCCGACTGCCTGTTCTGCAAGATCGTGGCGGGCGAGATCCCGGCGACCGTGGTGCGCAAGACCGAGCGCACCCTCGCCTTCCGCGACATCGCCCCCAAGGCTCCCGTGCACGTGCTGGTGATCCCGCACGCGCACTACCCGAACGCGGCCGCGCTGGCCGCCGCCGAGCCGGAGACCGCCGGCGAACTGCTCGCCGAGGCGGGCGCGGTGGCCGCGGACGAGGGCATCGAGGACTACCGGCTGATCTTCAACACCGGTGCCGGCGCGGGGCAGACCGTCTTCCACGCGCACGTCCACGTGCTCGGCGGCATGTCGATGACCGAGCGCATGGTCTGACCGCAGGTGTCCCAGCGCGAACTCGTCGTCCTCGGCACCGCCAGCCAGGTGCCCACCCGGCACCGCAACCACAACGGCTACCTGCTGCGCTGGGACGGCGAGGGCCTGCTGTTCGACCCCGGCGAGGGCACCCAGCGCCAGATGCTGCACGCCGGGGTGACGGCCACCCAGATCACCAGGATCGCGGTCACCCACTTCCACGGGGACCACTGCCTGGGCCTCGCCGGGGTGATCCAGCGGATCAACCTCGACCGGGTCCCGCACCCGGTCGACGTCTACTTCCCGGCCTCCGGCGAGGTCTACTTCGAGCGGCTGCGGCACTCCACCGCCTACCACGAGACGGCCGTGCTGCGGCCCCGGCCGATCGACGAGCCCGGGCCGCTGCCGGCGCCCGGCGCCCGCTTCGCGCTGGACGCCGTCCGGCTGGACCACCCGGTGGAGTCCTTCGGCTACCGGCTCTCCGAGCCGGACGGCCGGCGGCTGGTGCCGGAGCGGCTGGCCGCCCTCGGCGTGCGCGGCCCGGCGGTGGGCCGGCTCCAGCACGAGGGCGCGATCGAGGCGGACGGCCGCACCGTCACCCTGGCCGAGGTCAGCGAGCCGCGGCCGGGCCAGAAGTTCGCCTTCGTGATGGACACCCGGCTGTGCGACGGCGTGTACGCGCTCGCCGAGGGCGCCGACCTGCTGGTCGTCGAGGCGACCTTCACCGACGCCGACGCCCGGCTCGCCGAGGAGCACGGCCACCTCACCGCCGGGCAGGCCGCCAAGGCCGCCGCCGAGGCCGGGGTGCGCACCCTGGTGCTGACCCACTTCTCCCAGCGCTACCCGGACCTCGGCCAGCACCTGGCCGACGCCCGCAAGCACTTCGACGGGGAGCTGGTGCTGGCCGCCGACCTCGACCGGGTGCCGGTGCCGGCCCGCCGCCCGTCGTGACCGGCCCGGGGAACCGGAGCGGCACGGGAGAGTCCCGGCAGTGTCCCCGGTGAAAAAAATGGGCTCGCGCCGGCCTGCGATCTGCCGGAGCATCGTCGGGTGCGGCCCCGCCGCCCGCCACGGCGATCACGCTCGCGGCGTACCCTGGTGCCCCGGAGACACCCAGCGGCACCCGAGACCACGGATGGGATGAGGCAGGCCCCAGCGCCGACCTATGAGTGACACATCGCAGACCCGTACCAACGGACAGTCGCGCCCCGAAACGACCGACGACGGCCGTGTGAGCGCCCGGATCGTGATCCCCGAGAAGCACCCGATGGTCACCCTGCTCGGCACCGCGGACTCGCTGCTGCGCGTGATCGAGCAGGGCTTCCCCGCCGCGGACATCCACGTCCGCGGCAACGAGGTGACCGCCACCGGGGACCGGGCCGAGGTCGCCCTCGTGCAACGGCTCTTCACCGAGATGATGCTGGTGCTGCGCACCGGCCAGCCGCTGACGGAGGACTCCGTGGAGCGCTCCATCGCCATGATCCGCAGCCAGGACCCGGACAGCCCGGCGCCGTCGCAGGTGTTCACCGCGAACATCCTGTCCAACCGGGGCCGGACGATCCGCCCGAAGACCCTCAACCAGCAGCGCTACGTCGACGCGATCGACAAGCACACGATCGTCTTCGGCCTCGGCCCGGCGGGCACCGGCAAGACCTACCTGGCGATGGCCAAGGCCGTCCAGGCCCTCCAGGCCAAGGAGGTCAACCGGATCATCCTGACCCGCCCGGCGGTCGAGGCGGGGGAGCGGCTGGGCTTCCTGCCCGGCACCCTCTACGAGAAGATCGACCCGTACCTGCGCCCGCTGTACGACGCGCTGCACGACATGATGGACCCGGACTCCATCCCGCGCCTGATGGCGGCCGGCACCATCGAGGTCGCCCCGCTCGCGTACATGCGCGGCCGCACCCTCAACGACGCCTTCATCATCCTCGACGAGGCCCAGAACACCTCGCCCGAGCAGATGAAGATGTTCCTCACCCGCCTCGGGTTCAACTCCCGGGTGGTGGTCACCGGCGACACCAGCCAGATCGACCTCCCGGGCGGCACCCGCAGCGGTCTCAAGGTCGTCCAGGACATCCTGGCCGACGTGCCCGACATCCACTTCTCCGTCCTCACCAGCACCGACGTGGTCCGCCACAAGCTGGTCGGCCGGATCGTGGACGCCTACGAGCGCTGGGACGCCCGCCAGGAGGCGGAGGAGGCCGCCCCGGCGGCCCGCAAGCCCGCCCAGCGGCGCCCCGGCAAGGCCACGGCGCCCCGCGCACCCCGCGCACCCCGCCAGTCCCATCGCACCGAAAGCTGAGCACACAGCCCGTCATGTCGATCGACATCGCCAACGAGTCCGGTTGGGAGGCCGACGAGGAAGCCATCCTCGACGTCGCCCGCTTCGCACTGGACAAGATGCGGATCCACCCGCAGTCCGAACTGTCCGTGATCCTGGTGGACAGTGCGGCGATGGAGGAGCTGCACATCCAGTGGATGGACCTGCCCGGCCCGACCGACGTGATGTCGTTCCCGATGGACGAGCTGCGTCCCGGCAAGGAGGGCGACGAGCTGCCGCAGGGCCTGCTCGGCGACATCGTGCTCTGCCCCGAGGTCGCCGAGCAGCAGGGCCTGGCGGCCCCCTCCAAGCACTCGATGGACGAGGAGCTGCAACTGCTCACCGTGCACGGCGTGCTGCACGTCCTCGGCTACGACCACGAGGAGCCGGAGGAAGAGGAGGAGATGTTCGCCCTCCAGAAGCGCATCCTGGACGACTGGCGGACGGGCCGGGGCCTCGGCGGCATCTCCCCGGCCCCCACCACCCACTGAGCGCGGAGCCCGAACCCCTGTGAGTGGTGAGAGTACGAGCTTCATCCTCGGTGCCGTGCTGCTGGTCGTGCTCGGCTGGCTGGCCGCGTGCGCCGAGGCGGGCATCTCCCGGGTCTCCCGGTTCCGGGCGGAGGAGGCGGTGCGCAGCGGTCGGCGCGGCTCCGCGCGGCTGCTGACCGTCGCCTCCGACCCGATCCGCTACCTCAACCTGGCCACCCTGATCCGGGTGGCCAGCGAGATGGCGGCGGCCGTCCTGGTCACCGTGGTGTGCGTGCGCAACGTGACGCCCACCTGGCAGGCCGTCCTGCTGGCGTTCGGCGTGATGGTGCTGGTGTCCTTCGTCGCGGTGGGGGTCTCGCCGCGCACGATCGGGCGCCAGCACCCGCTCACCACCGCGACGGCGGCCTCCTTCGTGCTGCTGCCGCTGGCCGCGGTGCTGGGCCCGATCCCGCGGCTGCTGATCCTGCTCGGCAACGCGCTGACCCCGGGCAAGGGCTACCGGGAGGGTCCGTTCGCCTCGGAGGCGGAGCTGCGGGCCCTGGTGGACCTCGCCGAGAAGGACGACCTGATCGAGGACGAGGAGCGCCGGATGGTGCACTCGGTCTTCGAGCTGGGCGACACCATCGTGCGCGAGGTGATGGTGCCGCGCACCGACCTGGTGATGATCGAGCGGCACAAGACCGTCCGGCAGGCGCTGACCCTGGCGCTGCGCTCGGGCTTCTCGCGGATCCCGGTGGTCGGCGACAACGAGGACGACGTGGTCGGCATCGTCTACCTCAAGGACCTGGTGCGGCGCACCCACATCAACCGGGAGGCGGAGTCCGAGGAGGTCGGCGCGGTGATACGGCCGGCCGTCTTCGTCCCGGACTCCAAGCCGGCCGGCGACCTGCTGCGCGAGATGCAGCAGCGCCGTTCGCACGTGGCGATCGTGATCGACGAGTACGGCGGCACGGCCGGCCTGGTCACCATCGAGGACGTCCTGGAGGAGATCGTCGGCGAGATCACCGACGAGTACGACCGGGAGATCGCCCCGGTGGAGGACCTCGGGGACGGCTCGTACCGGATCACCGCCCGGCTGCTGGTGGAGGACCTGGGCGAGCTGTTCGGCATCGAGCTGGAGGACGAGGACGTCGAGACCGTCGGCGGCCTGCTGGCCAAGCACCTGGGCCGGGTGCCGATCCCCGGCTCCTCCTGCGAGATCCCGCTGCCCGACCCGGTGGAGGGCGGCCTGTCCGGCATCCTGCTGACCGCCGAGTCCTCGGCGGGCCGCCGCAACCGGATCGGCTCGATGGTCGCCGCCCCCGTCCGCCGCACCGAGGACGCCGAGGAGCCGGCGGGCGAGTAGCGGGTGGGCGGTCGCCGAGCGACCATGGAGGGCATGACGCACAAACTTCGCGCGGAGTACGGCCCGCAGGGGGCGGCCGGCGGAGTCAAGTCCTGGCACGTGGTGCGGGACGAGGACCTGTCGGTGGCGCTCTGCGGCCGGACCATGTCCGACGACGCCGAGACGCGGCCCGAGGAGGAGTGGGGCACCGGGTTGCGCTGCTGCCAGCAGTGCGGCTCGCTCTACATGCACGAGGTGCCGCACATGCAGGGGAGCCACCCCTACAGCTAGGCACCCGGCTGGACCATGGCCGAGCTCTGGAGGTCGCCATGAAGCTGCAAGACGAACTGCCCACCGTCGACCGTCGGCTCGCCATGGTGTGGCGGGTCGGGGCGGGGCTCGGGGGGGTCTTCCTGATCGTGTTCGGGTGTCTGGGGCTGGCCGGCGAGCCCGGCTTCCTGGCCACCCACGGCGACCGGATCGCCGGGCTGTCGACCAACGGGGCGCTGAGCATCCTGTCCATCGTGGCGGGCGCGGTCCTGGTGCTGGGGGCGGTGGTCGGCGGGAACTTCGCGTCCAACCTCAACATGGCGGTGGGCGTGCTGTTCGTCCTGTCGGGCTTCTACGGCCTGACGGTGCTCGGGCGGCCGGACGCCAACATCCTCAACTTCCGGATGTCGAACGTGCTGTTCGCGTTCATCTTCGGCATCGTCCTGACGACCTTCGGCATGTACGGCCGGGTGAGCGGCCACCTGCCGCACGACAACCCGTACTGGCGGCAGCGGATCGAGCGTGAGGAGGCTCGGCCGAGCGGGGCCGCGAAGACCTTCGTCAAGGTCCTCAAGCCGAACCCGGGGCCCACCCACCCGGTCGGCCACTGAACGGCGCCGGGTGCCTATGCTCGGCGGCATGAGTGACATCGTCGAGCTCGACCCCGAAGACAAGAAGATCATCACCCTGGCCCGCTCGGTCCGCGCCCGCAACGGCGTGGCCGAGGGGGCCGCGGTGCGTGACGAGACCGGGCGCACCTACGTGGCCGGGACGGTCGCGCTGGAGTCGCTGCGGCTGAGCGCCCTGCAGACGGCGGTGGCGATGGCGGTGGCCAGCGGCGCCCGGTCGCTGGAGGCGGCGGCCGTGGTGAGCGAGGCGGAGCAGCCGGCCGAGACGGACCTGGCGGCCGTACGGGACCTGGGCGGGGCCGGGACGCCCGTGCTGCTGGCCGGGCCGGACGGGACGCTGCGGGTGTCCGCCGAGGCGCGCTGAGGCCCGTCGAGGGGCCCGTACGGGGCCGCCGGGGGCCGTTGGCGGGCCTTCGGCGGCCCCGCCGTGTGCCCCGTACGGCGCTGTCGGACGGCATGGTCTTGGAGCCCAGGCCTTGCAGATAATCTCACCGGGGGAGTGGACTCGGTGAGGGGACTGGGGCATGGGGGCGGTGGCGTTCTTCGCCGGGCTGGTGCTGTTCGTGATGGGGCTGGGCAAGTGGCAGGAGACCGGGTCCGAGCTCTGGCTGTACGGCTCGCTGGGCTTCCTGCTGGTGCTGGTGGTGGTCTCGCTGATCCCCACCTCCGGCAAGGGCGGGAAGGCCGGGAAGAAGGGCTGAGCGCGCCCCGGACACCCCCGCGGGGTGGGCCCGGACGGCGGGGCTCCGGTGATCAGGGAGAATGGAGCCCATGAATGCCCCTTCCTCCTCGTACCGCTCCGGGTTCGCGTGCTTCGTCGGCCGGCCCAACGCGGGCAAGTCGACCCTGACCAACGCCCTGGTGGGGACGAAGGTCGCGATCACCTCCGATCGCCCGCAGACCACCCGGCACACCGTGCGCGGCATCGTGCACCGCCCGGACGCCCAGCTCGTGCTGGTCGACACCCCCGGTCTGCACAAGCCGCGCACCCTGCTCGGCGAGCGCCTCAACGACCTGGTCCGCACCACCTGGGCCGAGGTCGACGTGATCGGCTTCTGCCTGCCCGCCGACCAGAAGATCGGCCCCGGCGACAAGTTCATCGCCAAGGAGATCGCCGGGATCAAGAAGACCCCGAAGGTCGCCATCGTCACCAAGACCGACCTGGTCGACTCCAAGCGCCTGGCCGAGCAGCTCATCGCCATTCACCAGCTCGGCATCGAGCTGGGCTTCGAGTGGGCCGAGATCATCCCGGTCTCCGCCGTCGGCGACAAGCAGGTCGAGCTGGTCGCCGACCTGCTCACCAAGCTGCTGCCGGAGGGCGACCAGCTCTACCCGGCGGGCGACCTCACCGACGAGCCCGAGCAGATCATGGTCGCCGAGCTGATCCGCGAGGCCGCGCTGGAGGGCGTGCGCGACGAACTGCCGCACTCGCTGGCCGTGGTGGTCGAGGAGATGCTCCCGCGCGAGGGCCGCCCGGCGGACCGCCCGCTGCTGGACATCCACGCCAACGTCTACATCGAGCGGCAGAGCCAGAAGGCGATCGTGATCGGCGCCAAGGGCGCGCGGCTCAAGCACGTCGGCACCACCGCCCGCAAGCACATCGAGGCGCTGCTCGGCACGCCGGTCTACCTGGACCTGCACGTCAAGGTCGCCAAGGACTGGCAGCGCGACCCCAAGCAGCTGCGCAAGCTCGGCTTCTGAACCCGGGCTCCCGACGAGGGAGTTCGGGCCGCCGGGAGGCCTGGGGCCCGTTCGGACGTTGTGCGTCCGGGCGGGCCTTCGCCGTGGTCCGGCCGTACGCGACGTCAGAAGGGTTACACCGCGATGGAGTTGCACACCCGGGAGTGGGGCAGCGGGGACCGGCTGGCCGTGCTGGTGCACGGCATCATGTCCGACCACCGCACCTGGCGGCTGGTCGGCCCGGCCCTGGCGGGGAGGGGCTACCGGGTGCTCGCCGTGGACCTGCGCGGGCACGGCGCCAGCCAGCGCGGCACCGGCGCCACCGCGCTGGAGCGCTACCCCCTGGCGGCGTACGCCGAGGACCTGCTGGAGAGCCTGCCGGCCGGCGTCGAGCTCGCGATCGGCCACTCGCTGGGCGGGATCGTCCTGGCGGACGCGGTCGAGCGGCTGAAGCCGGCCCGCGCGGTGTACGTCGACCCGGCCTGGCGGTTCGTCCAGACCGGGATGGACCCGCGGGTGATGGCGCAGCTGCGGCACCTCACCCGGGAGCAGGTCGTGGCGCTCAGCCCGACCTGGGAACCGGCCGACGTGGACGACGAGATCGCCGCCGCGGCCGCCTGGGACGAGGACTCGGCGCTGGCCCTGGCCGACCAGCGCTCGGACCTGCCGGCCCGGCCGGCGGTGCCCTCGCTGGTGGTCCTGGCCGACGGCAGCATGCTGGTGGACGCGGCGAGCGCCGAGGAGCTGAGCGCCCGCGGCTTCGAGGTGCGCACCGTCCCCGGCACGGGCCACACCGTCCACCGGGACGACCCGGCCGGTTTCCTGGCGGCGCTCGACGGCTGGCTCTGACCCCGGGGGCCGCCGCCCGACAGGCCCCATAAGGCCCCGACCGCGGGCTCCCTGGTGCTACGCGCCCTCGCGCAGCACCAGGGAGACCAGCTCGCGCTGCGAGTCGGTGAGCTTCGGGTCGGCGCAGTACACCGACCGGCCGTCGACGGTGATCTCGTAGTGGAAGCCGTCCGGCACCCCGTACGAGGGCGCGCGCAGCCCGCCCGCGACGGCCTCGCGGGCGAGTGCGTGCACGTGCGGGGCGTCCGTGCGGTCGGCGGTGTCGATCTCCGCCTGGCGGACGATCCCCGCGAAGCCGCCGGTCCGGGTCACCTGGATACGCATGGTGTCCATGGTGCTACCCGGGGAGGGGGTTTGCCGGGCTTTTCCCGGACCGTGACCTTAAGCCCGCCTCAACCCGGTCTCAACCACCCTTCAGGCGTACTCCCGGGGTCGTCCGCGGCCCCGCTCACCCCGGGCTGACCCCGACCTGCGCCCAGGAGGCCGTGACGGTGTCCACGACCGACCTGTCGTCGGGGTAGCGGGCCCTGGCGGCGGCCACGGTGGCCCGGGCGAAGGCGGTGAAGTCGGCGTCGGCGGGCAGCGTGCGCCCGGTCAGCGCGTCGTACCAGATCCGCCCCGCGCGCTCCCAGGCCGAGCCGCCGAGCGCGGTGGCCAGCAGGTAGAACGCGTGGTTGGGGATGCCGGAGTTGATGTGCACCCCGCCGTTGTCCTGGGAGGTGTCCACGTAGTCCCGCATGTGCGCGGGCTGCGGGTCCTTGCCGAGCCGCGGGTCGTCGTAGGCGGTGCCGGGCGCCTTCATCGAGCGCAGCGCCACGCCCTGGACGCCCGGGGCGAGCAGTCCGGCGCCGATCAGCCAGTCGGCGTCGGTGGCGGCCTGGCGCAGCGCGTACTGCTTGACCAGCGAGCCGAAGACGTCGGAGACCGACTCGTTGAGCGCGCCGGGCTGGTCCTGGTAGTCCAGTCCGGCGGTGAACTGGGTGACGCCGTGGGTGAGTTCGTGGCCGATGACGTCGACGCAGGCGGTGAAGTCGCCGAACACCACGTTGTCGCCGTCGCCGAACACCATCTGGTGGCCGTTCCAGAAGGCGTTGTCGTAGTCGCGGCCGTAGTGGACGCTGGCGTCCAGCCGCAGGTCGCGGTCGTCGATCGAGTGCCGGCCGAAGACGTCGGCGTAGAGCGCGAAGGTGGCGCCGAGGCCGTCGTAGGCGTGGTTGACGGAGCTGTCGGAGGAGGCCGCGCGGCCCTCGGTGCGCACGGAGCGGCCGGGCAGCCGCTGGCCGTGGCCGGCGTCGTAGACGACCCGGTTGAGACCGGGGACGGCGACGGGCGGGGTTGGGGAGAGGCGGGCCGCGCGGTGCGCCGCGTCGAGGGCCAGGGAGTGGACGGCGGGTTCGTGGCCGGCCTCGGCGAGGCGGTCCAGGACGAACGGCGGGACGATCGTGCAGAACGGTGCTGCTGCGGTCATGTTGCCCAGGGTGAGGCTTCGATGACCGATTGTCACCACCTCCGGCACGACCGGTCGGCGTCTCAAGGAGTGGAACGGTGGCCCGGATCACTTCGGGGGCGCGCGGTGCTGGGTTACGCTGGGCCCATCATGCGCAACGGGCTGCTTCTTCTTAGCTGCCGCGTCGAGGGCCTGTAGTCCACTGGGGCCGGCACCCTCGCCGCGGGGAACGTGCTGTGCGCGCAATCGGCGATCCAAGGGTGTATCGCGAGCGGCAGCAGAGGCCGGCCAGTCGGTGTTGACCAGGTGTTGACCACCCCCGACCCGCCCGCACCACGCATCACAGGAAGCCGAGTCACCTCCATGACCGAGCAGAACTCCGCCGCGTCCGTCCCCGCCGGCCGCCCCTTCGTCGACCGCCCCACCCCGATCACCGCCGCCTCGGTGCGCCAGCAGCCCTCGGGCATGCGGCACGGGCGCTACCTGCCGTTCGGCACCGTCGACCTGCCGGACCGCACCTGGCCGGAGAAGGTGATCACCAAGGCGCCGCGCTGGCTGTCCACCGACCTGCGGGACGGCAACCAGGCGTTGATCGACCCGATGTCGCCGGCCCGCAAGCGCAAGATGTTCGACCTGCTGGTGGCCATGGGCTACAAGGAGATCGAGGTCGGCTTCCCCGCCTCCGGGGCCACCGACCACGCCTTCGTACGGTCGCTGATCGAGGAGGGGGCGATCCCCGAGGACGTCACCGTCTCGGTGCTGACCCAGGCCCGCGAGGACCTGATCGAGAAGACCGTGGAGGCGCTGGTCGGCGCCCCGCGGGCGACCGTCCACCTGTACGCCGCGACCGCGCCGCTGTTCCGCCGGGTGGTGTTCCGCAACGACCGGGCGGCCACCAAGGCGATCGCCACCGAGGGCACCCGGCTGGTGATGGAGTACGCGGAGAAGCTGCTGGGCGACGACACCGTCTTCGGCTACCAGTACTCGCCGGAGATCTTCGTCGACACCGAGCTGGACTTCGCGCTGGAGGTCTGCGAGGGCGTCATGGACGTCTGGCAGCCGGGCGAGGGCCGCGAGATCATCCTGAACCTGCCCGCCACCGTCGAGCGGGCCACCCCGAACGTCCAGGCCGACCAGTTCGAGTGGATGTCGCGCCACCTGTCCCGCCGCGAGTTCGTCTGCCTGTCGGTGCACCCGCACAACGACCGCGGCACCGCCGTCGCCTCCGCCGAGCTGGCCTACATGGCGGGCGCGGACCGGATCGAGGGCTGCCTGTTCGGGCAGGGCGAGCGGACCGGCAACGTCGACCTGGTGACGCTGGGGATGAACCTGTTCTCGCAGGGCATCGACCCGCAGATCGACTTCTCCGACATCGACGAGGTGCGCCGCACCGCCGAGTACTGCAACCAGATGGAGGTGCACCCGCGCCACCCGTACGCCGGCGACCTGGTGTACACCTCCTTCTCGGGCTCCCACCAGGACGCCATCAAGAAGGGCTTCGACGCCCTGGAGGCGGACGCGAAGGCGGCCGGGGTGCCGCTGGAGGAGCACACCTGGGGCGTGCCGTACCTGCCGATCGACCCGAAGGACGTCGGCCGCACCTACGAGGCGGTCATCCGGGTCAACAGCCAGTCCGGCAAGGGCGGCGTGGCGTACGTGCTGAAGAACGACCACAAGCTGGACCTGCCGCGCCGGATGCAGATCGAGTTCTCCCGGATCATCCAGGCCAAGACCGACGCCGAGGGCGGCGAGGTCAGCCCGGCCGAGATCTGGCGGGTCTTCGAGGACGAGTACCTGCCGACCACCGGCAACCCGTGGGGCCGGATCTCGCTGAGCGGTTCGCGCACCCTGACCACCGAGGACGGCCGGGACGCGCTGACCGCCGAGGCCCGGGTGGACGGCGTCCCGGTGACCCTGACCGGTACCGGCAACGGCCCGGTCTCGGCCTTCGCCGACGCGCTGGCCCGGATCGGCGTGGACGTACGCGTCCTGGACTACGCCGAGCACGCGCTGAGCGAGGGCGGCGACGCCCAGGCCGCCGCGTACGTGGAGTGCGCGGTGGACGGCAAGGTGCTGTGGGGCGTGGGCATCGACGGCAACACCGTGCTGGCCTCGCTGAAGGCCATGATCAGCGCCGTCAACCGCTCGCAGCGCGGCTAATTCGAACGGGTGGTATGCGAAGGGCCGCCCCACGGGGCGGCCCTTCGTCGTCCCCGCCCCGGATTGTGGCCTGCGCCACATTTTTTCGAATCGGAAGCCGTTCGAGGTACTGACACGTGCCGGTAACCGTGGCAACATCGATCCACCGGAAAGCCGGGTCGGTGGGACGGCCTCGGTGTCCGGTCGCGTGACCTGCCCATAGTCGAGCAGGCCGCCTGCCATGTCTGGGGAGTGGCGCCGTGACCAGGTTGTGGGGTGTTCGCCCGCGGTGGCGGACTGACGTTCTCGGTGACTTCTTCTGCCCGGGCTGCGGCGGGGACCGCAACTACCGCCGGCAGCACGGCCGGCGGTGGCTGCGGTTGCTGGGGACCCCGGTGGTCCCGCTCGGGCCGGTGCTCGGCAGCGTGCAGTGCACCAGCTGCCACGGCCGGTACGGCGTCGAGAGCCTGGAGCAGCCCACCTGCGTGCGCCTCGGCGCGATGCTGCGGGACGCCCAGTACACCATCGCGCTGGCCATGCTCGCGGCCGGCGGCACCGCCCACCGGGCGGCCCGCGAGGCGGCCTGCGCGGCGGTCCGCGAGGCCGGGTTCGAGGACTGCGGCGAGGCCCAGGTGCTGGCCGCGCTCGCCGCGCTCTCCGGGCTCGGCGGCGAGCTCTACCACGCCCACGACCTGGAGGCGCCCCCCGGCCGGGGGCTGGCGGAGGCCGGCGGCCTGGCCGTCGAACTGCACGCCGTGGTCGAACCGCTCACCCCGCACCTGGCCCACTCCGGCCGCGAGCGGCTGCTGCTGCAGGGCGCGGCGATCGCGCTGGCGGACGGCCGCTACCTGCCGCAGGAGCGCGAGGCGCTGGCCGCGGTCGGGCGCTGCCTGGACCTGCCGCGGTCCCGGGTCGGGGCGCTGCTGGAGGCGGCGACCCGGACGCCGTACCAGTAGCGACCGCCTCTCCGTACCGTCCACCTCCGAAGATCCGCGGACCACCTCAGACCACCTCGGAATCCCCCACAACGGGCCTGGCCTCCCCACCCCGGGCCCGCCGTGACCCGCACCGCCGTGGTCTCCCCCACGACCGCCGGTGCGGGCAACACGGCTGTCCGGAGCCCGGTGCGGGCGGGCGGGGCCGTCCGGAGCCGGGGGCGGGTGGGGGAGAATGGTCCCCATGAGTCTTTTCCGGGACGACGGCGTCGTGCTGCGGGCGCAGAAGCTCGGCGAGGCCGATCGGATCATCACCCTGCTGACCCGCCAGCACGGCAAGGTGCGGGCGGTCGCGCGCGGGGTGCGGAAGACCAAGTCCAAGTTCGGCGCCCGGCTGGAGCCGTTCTCGCACGTGGACGTGCAGTTCTTCAGCCGGGGGAGTGAGCTGTTCGGCCGCGGATTGCCGCTCTGCACCCAGGTGGAGACGATCGCCCCGTACGGCGGCTCGATCGTCACCGACTACGGCCGCTACACGGCCGGCACCGCGATGCTGGAGACGGCCGAGCGGTTCGCCGAGAACGAGGGCGAACCGGCCGTCCAGCAGTACCTGCTGCTGGTCGGCGGGCTGCGCACGCTGGCGGCCGGGGTGCACGAGTCGCACCTGGTGCTGGACGCCTTCCTGCTGCGCTCGCTCGCGGTGAACGGGTACGGCGCGAGCTTCACCGACTGCGCCAAATGCGGCCTGGAGGGGCCGAACCGTTTCTTCTCCCTCCCCGCGGGCGGGGTGCTCTGCGGCGACTGCCGAGTGCCCGGATGTGCCGTACCCTCCCCTGAGACACTGGTACTGCTCGGGGCGCTGCTGTCAGGGGACTGGCAGACGGCCGACGCCTGCGAGCCGCGGTACTGGCGGGAGGGCAGCGGCCTGGTCGCGGCCTATCTGCAGTGGCACCTGGAGCGGGGCATCCGCTCGATGAGATACGTGGAGAAGTGAGCACATGGCAGCGCGACGGCTCTTCGGCGGCGGCAAGCAGAGGACGTACGTCCCCCCGACCCCCCACCCCAGCGGCGCACAGCCCCCGAAGATCCCCGGCGAGCTGGTCCCCGACCACGTCGCCATCGTGATGGACGGCAACGGCCGTTGGGCCAAGGAGCGCGGACTGCCCCGCACCGAGGGCCACAAGGTCGGCGAGTCCGTGGTGCTGGACGTCCTCAAGGGCGCGATCGAGCTCGGGGTCAGGAACATCTCGCTGTACGCGTTCTCCACCGAGAACTGGAAGCGCTCGCCCGACGAGGTGAAGTTCCTGATGAACTTCAACCGGGACGTCATCCGCCGCCGCCGCGACGAGATGGACGCGATGGGCGTGCGGATCCGCTGGGCCGGCCGGATGCCCAAGCTGTGGAAGAGCGTCGTCCAGGAGCTCCAGGTCGCCGAGGAGCAGACCAAGGACAACGACGCCGTCACGCTCTACATGTGCGTCAACTACGGCGGCCGGGCCGAACTCGCCGACGCGGCGCAGGCGCTCGCCCTGGACGTCGCGGCCGGGAAGCTCGACCCGAAGAAGGTCAGCGAGAAGACCCTCGCCAAGTACATGTACCACCCGGACATGCCGGACGTGGACCTGTTCCTGCGCCCCAGCGGGGAGCAGCGCACCTCCAACTTCCTGCTCTGGCAGTCGGCTTACGCCGAGTTCGTGTTCCAGGACGTGCTCTGGCCGGACTTCGACCGCCGCGACCTGTGGCGCGCCTGCGAGCAGTACGCGATGCGCGACCGGCGCTTCGGCGGGGCGATCCCGAACGAGGTCGGCGCGCCGGTGCCGTCCCCGCGCTGACGGGCGCATACGACGGAGGGGACCTACCGGGATCTGCCCGGTGGGTCCCCTTCGCCGTACGCGCGCGGACGAGCCTCAGACCTTCTTGGCGCACTCCGCGCAGGTCCCGAAGATCTCCAGGGTGTGCGCGATGTCGCTGAAGCCGTGCTCGGCGGCGACCGAGTTGGCCCAGCGCTCCACCGCGGGACCCTCCACCTCGACGGTCGCGCCGCAGTGCCGGCAGACCAGGTGGTGGTGGTGCCCGCTGCTGCAGCGGCGGTAGACCGCCTCGCCGTCGGCGGTGCGCAGCACGTCCACCTCGCCGGCGTCCGCGAGCGACTGGAGCGTGCGGTAGACCGTGGTCAGACCGACGGAGTCCCCGCGGTGCTTGAGCAGGTCGTGGAGCTCCTGCGCGCTGCGGAAGTCCGCGATCTCGTCCAGGGCCGCCGAGACGGCGGCTCGCTGCCGGGTCGAGCGGGCGCGCGGCGACGGGCCTGCGGTGGTCACCGTGGGTCCTCCTGGGGTCGTGGGCGTCTCGCACATCATTGTGCCAGCCCCGCCCGCCCCTCAGGTGTGGTCGTGCCGGACGGTTCGCCGGAGGCCTGTTCCGGCAGTTCGACGTCGCACACCTTCGGCCCGTGTTCGCCGGTGCCGCGGTGGCGCCGCCGGGCGAGCGGCGCGGCGAGCAGGCTGAACACCGCGAAGACCGCGATGGCGAGCAGCACGATGGCCGGGCCGGAGGGCACGTCCAGGTGGTAGGAGCCGGTGACGCCGGCCAGCGAGACGACCACGCCGAGCGCGATCGAGGCGGCCTGGGTGGCGGCGAAGGACCGGGTGAGCTGCTGGGCGGCGACCACCGGGACCACCATCAGCGCGCTGACCAGCAGCAGCCCGACGACGCGCATGGCGACCGTGACGGTGACCGCGGCCATCACCGCGAGCAGCAGGTTGAGGGTGCGCACCGGCACACCGGTGACCCGGGCGAAGTCCTCGTCCTGGCAGATCGCGAAGAGCTGGCGGCGCAGGCCCACGGTGACCGCGACGACCACCGCGCCGAGCACCGCGATGGTGGCCAGGTCGGCGGGGGCGACGGTGAGGATCGAGCCCCACAGGTAGCTCTCCAGCGAGCCGGCCCCGGCCTGGGCGGACATCGAGACCAGCAGCTTGCCGCAGGCCATGCCGCCGTAGAAGAGCATCGCGAGGGCGATGTCGCCGCGCTGGTTGCCGCGCGAGCGGACCAGCTCCATGGTGACGGCGCCGAGCACGCAGACCAGCACGGCCATCCAGACCGGGCTGGTCTGGAAGATGAAGCCGAGGCCGACGCCGGTCATCGCGACGTGGCCCATGCCGTCGCCCATCAGCGCCTGGCGGCGCTGCACCAGGTAGATGCCGACGGCCGGGGCGGTGATCCCGACCAGGACGGCGGCGAGCAGGGCCCGCTGCATGAAGTCGTAGGAGAGCATCTCGGTCATGCCAGCAGCCTCGGCGGGGTCAGGTCGGCGTGCGGGTGGACGTGGTCGTGGCCGGGCAGCGCGTGCAGCCCGGTGTTGGGCACGGGCGGGCCGTCGTGGGCGACGCAGCCGTCCCGCAGCACCACGGCGCGGTCGATCAGCGGCTCCAGCGGCCCGAGTTCGTGCAGCACGAGGAGGACGGAGGCGCCGCGGCCGACCTCGGCGCGCAGGGTGTCCGCGAGCACCTGCTGGCTGGCGGCGTCCACGCCGGCCATCGGCTCGTCCATGATCAGCAGGTCGGGGGTGCCGACCAGGGCGCGGGCGATCAGCACCCGCTGCTGCTGGCCGCCGGACAGGTCGGCCACGCCGTCCCCGGCGCGCTCCAGCATGCCGACGGCGGCCAGCGCGCGGTCCACCGCCTCGCGGTCCCGGCGGCGGAAGGGCAGCAGCCGGTGCTGCGGCAGCCGTCCGGTGGAGACCACCTCGCGGACGGTGGCGGGGACGCCGGAGGCGGCGGTGGTGCGCTGCGGGACGTACCCGATCCGGTGCCAGGCGCGGAAGGAGCCGTACGGGGTGCCGAACAGCTCCAGGGTGCCCCGCTCCAGCGGGACGGAGCCGATCACGGCCTTGACGGTGGTCGACTTGCCGGAGCCGTTGGCGCCCAGCAGGGCGACGACCTCGCCGGGGCGGACGGTGAGGTCGACGCCGCGCAGCACCGGCCGGCCGCCGCGCGAGGCGACGGCGTCACGGAGGCGGACGGCCGGGGGTATCGGGTCGGTCATGGTGCTCGGTCCCGTCAGTTCGCGGGGGCGGGGGTGGTGGCGTCGGCCGTGGCGGGCGCGGTCGGGGCGGTGCCGGTGGTGCCGGCGGTGCCAGCAGCTCCGGCGGTTCCGGCCGGGGCGCCGAGGGCGGCCTGGAGGTTGGCCAGGTTCTGCTTCATGACGGTCAGGTAGTCGTCCTTGGCGGGGTCCTTGACGCCCTCCAGCGGGTCCAGGACGGCGGTCTTGAGGCCGAGGTCCTTGGCGACGGTGTCGGCGAGCTTGGGGCTGACCAGGGTCTCGAAGAAGACGGTGGTGACGCCGTTGTCCTTGGCGGCCTTCTGCACCGCGGCGAGGCGGGCCGGGGTGGGCTCGGACTCCGGGTCGACGCCGTTGATGGCGACCTGGGTGAGGCCGTAGTGCTCGGCGAGGTAGCCGAAGGCGGCGTGGCTGGTGACGAAGGTCCGGGTCCCGGCGTCCTTCAGCCCGTCCCGGAACTCCTGGTCGAGCGCGGTGAGCTTGCCGACCAGCTCGTCGGTGTTCTTCCGGTAGTCCTCGGCGTGCGCCGGGTCGGCCTTGGCGAACTCGTCGCCGACGCTCTTGGCGATCGCCGCGTAGCGGGTCGGGTCGAGCCAGATGTGCGGGTCGCCGGCCGTGTCCTCGTGCTTGTGGCCGTCGGCCCCGTGGGCCCCGTCGGCGCCGCCCCCGGCCTCGGTGCCCTCGTCGAGGTGGTGGTCGACCAGCGGGCTGGCGGCGGTGGCGTCGATCTTGTGCTTGCTGGACGACTGCGCGACGGCCTGGTCGACGGTGGGCTGGAGGCCCTTGAGGTAGATGATCGCGTCGGCCTTCTGGACCGTGCCGACCTGCTTGGCGGTGAGCTCCAGGTCGTGCGGCTCGACGCCGGCGGCGGTCAGGTCGGTGACCGCGACGTGCTCCTTGCCGATCTGCTGGGCCAGGAACTCCATCGGGTAGAAGGACGCGACGACCTTCAGCCGGCCGCCGCCGCTGTCGGCGCTGCTGCTGCCTCCGCAGGCGGTGAGGGCGAGGGAGGCGGCGAGCGCGGTGGTGCCGAGGGCTATGGAGCGGCGGGTGCGGCGGGAGAGTCCGAGTCGAGGCAGTCCGATCATCATGACAATCATTCTCATCTCACATGGAAATGATTGTCAAATCACTCGGACGGGTGAACGAGAGGTGACGGAGGGTGGGAGCGGCCGGACGATACCGATTTGAATCACGTACCCGTATGGCCGGTAACCTGAGGTATTCGGGTACGCGCAACCAGCCGTGCCCTGACCGTGCCGTACGTACTGAAGAGAGCACTGTGGCCGCCGACAAGATCGACACGATCGTCAGCCTGAGCAAGCGCCGTGGCTTCGTCTACCCCTGCAGCGAGATCTACGGCGGCACGCGTGCCGCCTGGGACTACGGGCCGCTGGGCGTCGAGCTCAAGGAGAACATCAAGCGCCAGTGGTGGCGCGCGATGGTGCAGGCCCGCGAGGACGTCGTCGGACTCGACTCGTCGGTGATCCTCGCCCGCGAGGTCTGGGAGGCCTCCGGCCACGTCGCCACCTTCAACGACCCGCTGACCGAGTGCCTCTCCTGCCACAAGCGCCACCGGGCCGACCACCTGGAGGAGAAGTACGAGGCCAAGCACGGCTTCCCGCCGCCGAACGGCCTCAAGGACGTCAACTGCCCCGACTGCGGCACCAAGGGCCAGTTCACCGAGCCCAAGGACTTCTCGGGCATGCTGAAGACCCACCTCGGCGTCACCGAGGAGGCGAGCGGCCTGGCGTTCCTGCGCCCCGAGACCGCCCAGGGCATCTTCACCAACTTCAAGGCCGTCCAGACCACTTCGCGCAAGAAGCCGCCGTTCGGCATCGCCCAGACCGGCAAGAGCTTCCGCAACGAGATCACCCCCGGCAACTTCATCTTCCGGACCCGCGAGTTCGAGCAGATGGAGATGGAGTTCTTCGTCAAGCCGGGCGAGGACGAGCAGTGGCACGAGTACTGGCTCCAGCAGCGCTGGGACTGGTACGTCGGCCTCGGCCTGCGCACCGAGAACATGCGCTTCTTCGAGCACCCGAAGGAGAAGCTCTCCCACTACGCCAAGCGCACGGTGGACATCGAGTACCGCTTCAACTTCGGCGGTAGCGAGTTCTCCGAGCTGGAGGGCGTCGCCAACCGCACCGACTACGACCTCCGGGTGCACAGCGAGGCCTCCGGCCAGGACCTGAAGTACTTCGACCAGGAGTCCGGCGAGCGGTACTTCCCGTACGTCATCGAGCCGGCGGCGGGCCTCAACCGCGCCATGCTGGCCTTCCTGATCGACGCCTACTTCGAGGACGAGGCGCCGAACGCCAAGGGCGTCATGGAGAAGCGCGTCGGCATGCGGCTCGACCCGCGCCTGGCCCCGGTCAAGGTCGCCGTCCTGCCGCTGTCGCGCAACGCCGACCTGTCCCCGAAGGCCCGCGGCCTCGCCGCCGACCTGCGCACCGCGTGGAACGTCGAGTTCGACGACGCCGGCGCCATCGGCAAGCGCTACCGCCGCCAGGACGAGATCGGCACGCCGTTCTGCGTCACGGTCGACTTCGACACCCTCGAGGACAACGCGGTGACCGTCCGCGACCGCGACACCATGTCGCAGGAGCGCGTGTCGCTGGACCAGGTCAAGGCGTACCTGGGCGCGCGGCTGATCGGCTGCTAGCAGCGGGTGGCCGAGCTTTGCTCGGGGAGCCCTCGTCCGCCCTGGTGGGGCGGGCGGGGGCTCCTTGCTGTTCGGGGGGCTTCGGATCCCTTGGTGTGCCTCCTGCGCTTGCCTGCGGCCCTGTCCTCGGGCCGCCTGCCGGTGCGGCCGCTACCGGCGTCCCCAGCGGGAGCGCGGGGCCGCGGGCGGGCGGGTCGGCAGGCCGGCGGTGCGCAGGGCGGCGAGGGTGGTGCGGTGGCGGGCCTCGTCGGCGAGCAGCGCGGCCAGCAGCTGCGCGTACAGCTCGGAGTTGCCCGCGCCGTCCAGGGCGGTGGCCAGCCCGACCACCTCGGCGGGCGGGCGCAGGACGGCCAGTTCGCCCAGCAGGAGGGTGGCGAGTGCGGGCGGCAGTCCGGTCGCGAGGGCGGCGAGGTCGGCGGTGGAGCGGCCGGCGGCCTGGCGCAGCAGCGTCCGGACGTCGTCGGCGCGGCCGTGCTGCTGGAGGCAGGCGGCCAGGGAGGTCAGCTCGGGCATCGGCGCCGACCCCCACTCCCAGAGCAGGGTCGCGCTGTCGGCGGCCAGTCCGGCCTGGTCCAGTGCGGAGAGCAGGCCGGGCACGGAGGCGGCCGGGTAGCCCCAGAAGGCGTGGAACACCTCGGCCGCCTCCTCGGCCAGGCCCAGTTCGCGCAGCTCGGCGAGCACGGCGACGGAGTGGTCGGGCGCGGTCCGGGCGATGCTGCGGGCGAGGTGGAGCGAGCCGCCGGTCGGGCCGTACCGGGCCAGCATGCCGACCAGCAGCGCGGCGTCGGCGGAGGTGAGGCGGGCGGCGGCCGTGTCGATCACCTCGGTGGCCTCGGCGAGGGAGCCGGCCCGGTGGAGGGCGGTGATCCGCTCGGTGAGGGCGCCGAGGTCGGGGCGGACGGGCGGCGGCGGGGCCTGGTGCCGGGGTGGCTGGTGGTGCTGTCGCGGCGGTTGCGGGGCCTGCGGGGCCGGCTGTTGCTGTTGCTGCTGGGGGTGCTGGTGCTGCTGCTGCTGTGGCGGTGGCGGCTGGTGCCGGTGGCGGATCCGGCTCTCCAACGCCTCCAGCTGGTCGCTGAGTTGGAGGCAGCGGGCGCCCAGGCCCTCGCGCAGGGTCCGGGCCTGGGCGAGCTGGCGCAGCAGCTCCCCGTCCGGCCGCTGACGGCCCGGGGTGGCCCGGATCGCCTCGTTCAGGCGCCGTTCGCGTTGGCTCGCGTAGCGGCTCGCGCGGAGTAATTCGTCCAGCTCCGCGCGGAGTTCGGCGGCCTGCAGCTCGCCCTCCGGCTGCCCGCCCGCGGGTTGTTCCGTCGGCCGCATGCGCATGATCGCCCCAACCTGTCCATCCGGACCCTGACTGCGTGACATCTTGGCGACAGTATGTGGCTGGGGAGTTACGAGCGCACGACCAGTCGTGCCCGAGTGGTGTCAAGGAGCGCGCAGAGGGCGGTCGTTGCGAGAAGTGCGCCGGTCGCGCTCCGCAGGAGGGTCGCCTCGTAGTACGGGCCGGGCGCGAGGGCCGCGACGGCGTATCCGACCACCGCGCCCGCCAGGGCGGGCAGCAGGAGCCGCGGCGCGTCCCGGCGGGCCGCCACGCCGATCACCAGGAGCCCTGCCAGGGCGGCGAGTTCGGGCGTGCCGAAGGACTCCGCGTAGCGGATCGACAGGGCGGGGACGAGGAACAGCGCGAGCGCCCGACCGATCGTCCCCGCGAGGGTGGCGGTGTACGGGCCGGGTTGCGGGCGCGGGTGCGGGCCTCGGGGCGGGACGGTGCGGGTGGCGACGAGCACCGCCAACGCGGCCGCGGCGGAGGGGAGATGGTCGCCGAGCCGGGCGAGGTTGTAGAGCAGCGCGGTGTCGTACAGCACCAGCATCAGCTGGCCGTACGCCCACAGGTCGAGGGCGAAGCGGAACAGGCCGCGGGCGGGTTCGGGTTCGGGTACGGGCTTGGCCTCGGAGCCGGGCTCGGCTCCGGCTCCGGGGTCGGCTCCGGTTTCGCGTCGGGCCAGCCAGGCGATCAGGGGAGGGGTGAGGCAGGCCGCGAGCGTACGCAGGACGAGGTCGTCCACGGTGTACGGGTTCCGCAGGTCCCACTCCACCGCGCAGAACGCCACCGTGTACGAGGCGGCGGCCAGTGGGACCAGCGGCGAGCGGGCCAGCCGGACGTACAGCGCGCGGTCCAGCCGGCGGACGACGGCGACGAACGCCAGCAGTGCCAGCGGCAGTTCGAGGAACGCCTGGACCCGCAGGACGGACGGGGCGAGGAGCTCCGGGGCGGGGAAGCGGGCGGCGAGGGCGTCGAGGCGGGGCACGTCGAACCAGCCGGGCTGGAGGTAGCGGGTGATGAAGGAGACGTCGCCGTGGTGGACGCGGTTCACGTAGACCGCGACGAGCACCTGGTTGAGGTAGATCAGCGCGACGACGGCCGCCAGCACCGGCTCCGGCCCGTACGAGCGCCCGCGCCGCGCGGGCCCGGCCTCCCGCCGCAGCACCCTCGGCGCCAGGAACAGGGCGGCGGCGGCCGAGGCCGCGACCGTCCCGTCCAGCAGCGGAGCGATCCCGCTCATGCGGCCAGTCGCGCCCGCGCCTCCATCAGGGCGAAGCCGAGCAGGTTCAACCCGCGCCACTCGGCGGGCTGTTGGGCCCGGATGTCGTCGGCGGCGAGCCCGATGCCCCAGATCCGGTCCACCGGGCTGGCCTCGACCAGCACCCGGTCACCCGTGCCCAGCAGGTAGCTGCGCAGCGCCTCGTCCTGCCCGAACTTCGCGACGTTGCCCGCCACCACCAGCTCGAACCGGCCGTCCACCCAGGCCTTCTCGTCGAAGTCCTTGACCAGCCGCCCCAGCTTCTTCGCCTCGGCGGGCGTGCGGGCCGCCAGCACCTGCCGCACGATCTCCTCGTCACCGAACATCCGGGCCTTGCCGGCCATCATCCAGTGCTCGGCGGAGGCGTACGCGACCCCGTCGACGGTGAACTCGCCGGGCCACCACTGGCTCAGGCACTCCTGCCGGGTCCCGCCGCCCTTGCGCTCGGTGTGCCCCCAGAACATCACCCACTTCGGCCGCACCCCGTCGGCCATCGCCACGGCCAACTCCTCGCGGCTGCGGACGGTGGACAGGTCCCCCACGTGCATCTCGCTCATATCGTCAGTCTGACATGAAGGGGTGGGTGCCGCGAACCGTTTCGCGGTGAATCACCCTCGGGGTGGTGACCCGGCGAGACTTCCCCGGTCAGGCCTTGGCGGCCATGTCCAGGAAGCGCAGGCCGACCTCCGTCACCTCGTCCGCCGTCCATCCCAGGGCCGGTTCGCCGAGGCTGACTTCGGCCATGGCGAGGCCGGGGGCGGCGTCCTCCCAGTGGGAGACGAACCAGATGCCCTCCTCCTCCGCCAGTGCCAGGTGGGCGGCGTTGAGGGCCTCGGCCGGGTGGGGGAGCCAGAGTTGGTACTCGTGGGTGGGCGGCACCTCGGGGTACAGGCGGGCGCCGGGGAGGGCGGCCAGGGCCGGGGTGAGGGCGGTGGCGGCGTGGTGGATGTGGGCGGGGATGCGGGGCAGGGCGGTGTCCAGGCCGTGGAGGGCGGCGAGGGCGGCCGGCCACTGCTGGGAGAGCTGGCCGCCGTAGCGGTGGCGCCAGGTGCGGGCGTAGGCGGTGAGGGCCTTGTCGCCGGCGAGGGCGGCGCCGCTGATGCCGCCGAGGTCCTTGTAGTAGGACACGTAGACGCTGTCGGCGAGGGCGGCGATCTCGTCGAGCCCCTTGTCGAAGTGGACCGTGGTGTTCCAGAGCCGGGCGCCGTCGAAGTGCACCCGGGCGCCGGTCTCGCGGGCTGCGGCGACGAGGGCGGTCAGCTCGTCCCAGGTGGGGAGGAGGTAGCCGGGGTCGCGCAGCGGGAGTTCGACGACGAGGGTGCCGAAGGGCTCGCCGACCGCGTGGAGTTCCCCGGGGGTCGGCTGGCGCTGTTCGGCGGTGGGCCAGAGGCCGCGCAGGCCGGTGAGCTGGGTGTAGGCGTGCCGCTCGTGCCGCTCGATGTGGCTGAGCGGGTGCAGCGCCACGGCCGGGTTGCCGGTGCGTTCGGCGTGGTGGCGGAGGGCGACCTGCTGGGCCATCGTCCCGGTGGGGAAGAAGACCGCGTCCTCTTGTCCGAGCAGTGCGGCGGTCCGCTCCTCCAGCTGCCGCACCGGCCCGCCGCTGCCGTAGAAGTCGGGCAGGACGTCCAGATCGTCCAGGGCGGAGAGTTGGGCGAGGCGTTCGCGGATGCTGAGGACGCGGTCGGTGGAGAGGAAGCGCTCGCAGGTCATGCGGGCAGCGCGGCGCCGGTGGAACTCACTCTGGTCGTCGGTCATCCGGCGATTGTCAGCCCGGTGGCGCGGTCAGACCAACCGCTTTTCCCACCGCAGGGCGGGGTGTCCGGGTACCCACGCCGTCTGGGTGTCCGCCGTGACGCGGAGCCGGACGGCGGTGAGGTCGGGGCGCCCGGCCTCCTGCCAGGCGGCGAGGAGCTGCTCGATCTCGTCCCAGAGGGCGGGTCGGCCGCCCTGGTGGACCGTCCAGCCGTAGGTGTCGTCCTGGATCTGGGCGGAGGCGCCGGGGACGGAGAGGCAGTAGACCGACTCCAGGTCCTCGCCCGTCGTGACCCAGAACCACGCCTCGGGGAAGGCGAGTTGGACCAGGAAGGCGGGCGTCGGGTCGTTGAGGAGGGTGGGGGAGGTGTCGGTCGGACGCCCGGTGTCGTCGGCGCCGGACCAGCCGGGCAGGAACGGCGGGCGGGACGGGCGCGGGACGGCGGCCCGGCCGGTGACCCGGCCCTCGGCGGTGCCGTCGGGGAGCACGGTCAGCTCGACCCGGCCGGCGCCCTCCTGCCAGGTGCCGAGGACGGCCGAGACGGTGCCGCCGGGCCTGGTCTGCCGCACCCAGCTGTAGGGGACCAGGCGGACCGGGTCGGTGGCGCGGACCCCGTCGTACGGCGGGTGGGCGGCGGCGGTGGGGGAGCCGACCTCCAGGATGTTCCGCGGGCCGTCGGGGTTCATCGTCCTCCTCGGGGTGGGGCCGGAGCGGGTCGGGGCCGCGAGGCCGTCCGCCCACGCCGGGATCGACGCGGCGGACGGCCTCCGACTCCGGTCAGGACGCGGCGGGCAGCAGCGCGGCGATGTCCCCCAGGAGCCGGGCCGCCGGCGCCGGGTCGACCAGCCACTTCAGGTGGCTGCCGGGGAGCGTGTGGACGTCGAAGGGGTTCTCCGGGGTCAGCGCGTCGCCCTCGCGGATCATGCGGTCCTGCATGGCGAGCGGAATGCCGGCGTCCTCGGCCAGCCGGACGTACGACTTGGGGATCCGTCCCCAGGTGTCGGGCCGGGCCCGGTCGTCGGGGGTGCCGGTGTCGAGGTTCTCGTCGGGCTGGAAGGTATTGAGGAAGAGCATGAACTCGTCGTCCGTGCCGTCGGCGAGGAAGGACGCCTTGAAGGAGGCGAGGACGCCGGGGTCGGCGGTGCGGAAGTTGATGCGCAGCAGACCGAGTTCGGCCGGGTTCCCGACCAGCGCCGCCATCAGCCCCGCGGCGTCGGCCGTGGCCATCTCGGGCTCGGCGTAGTAGGCGTTGACGTCGAGGTCGACGGGGCACCAGGCGGAGACGTAGACGATGCGGTCGACCAGGTCGGGCCGCTGGTTGGCCGCGGCGGTGGCCGTCAGGCCGCCGCGGCTGTGGGAGACGAGGACGACGGGCCCGTTCCGCTTGGCCCGCTCCAGTATCCCGATGAGGTGCGCGACGTTGTCGGCGAGCGTGACGCCCTTGATGGCCCCGGGCGCGGTGGAGAGCCCTTCGAGGTCCTGCGGCGCCTGGTAGGCCCGGGGGTACGTCGCGGCGAAGCCGTGCCCCGGGAGGTCGACGGCGACGGAGCGGTGTCCGAGGAGGCCGAGTTCGGCCTGGAGCGGCGCGAAGGAGAAGGAGTTCGCGAAAGCCCCGTGGACCAGGACGAAGGTGGGTTGCATCTGTCTACTGCTCACTTTCCGTTCCCCTGCGGCGCACTGGGCCGGCTGCGGGGACTGCATCGTGCGTGGCAGGCGCCGGCGGTCACCTGCGGACGCGCGAGGGCGGCGTGCGAACGGCTGCCCACGGTCCGGTGATTCACCCTACTCAGTGAATGATCATCAGCCCACCCTCCGGCGGCACGGCTTCGGTGCTCCATCGCCCACCCCGGGGTTACTCGGCGTGCGGGTCCGTGCCGTCCTCGGCGGGCCAGCGGCCCTCCGCGTACAGCCGCACGAGCGCGGCGTGGGAGAGCGGGCTGGTGGGGTCGGCGACGTCGCCGTTGGTGGTGTAGTCTAGGAGCACGACCTCGTCCTTCTCCCGGAGCCGCTCGACCAGGTCGGCGGCGCGGTGTTCGAGGACCCATCGGTAGGCCGGCAGGTAGATCCGGCGGCGGGCCGTCTCGTACGACAGGAGCCGGTCGCCGTGCAGGCCGGTCCGGTGGCCCTGGACGGGGCCGAAGCGGCGCACCGTTCGCTTGAGGCCCTTCATCGAGGTGACGTGCAGCTTGGCGGGGTCGACATCGGCGTCCCGGAAGACCTTGAGGGCCTGCCAGATCCCCTCCACGGACTGGCTGGTCGCGCCGTCGCCGTAGGGGACCGGGATGCCGCCGTGCGGGTAGAACGGGCTCAGCCGCACCCACGGGTCCGGCGCCCTGGAGGTGACGTCGACGATCTCCGCGCCGGGGAACGCGGCGGTCAGTGCGGCCGCCGTACGGCGACGGCCGGCGATGTGGATCGGCATGTGCGGGCTCTCCTGCTCGACGGCGCGGGCCACCGAGTGTCCCCGGTGCCACTGACATTCCTCGCCGGAGTGCGGGCGGACGGGAGCGGATTCAGCGCGGGGGCCGGTGGTCAGGTGCGCCGGTAGTAGGCCGCGATCGGGGCCCGGGCCTCCTCGGGCAGGGCGGGGCCGTCCGTCGGCACCGCCGGCCAGGCGCCCGAGTCGGGGTTGAGCTCGACGAGTTGCTCGGTGGCGAGCGCGTACACGACCCGGCCGATGCCGGAGCGGAGGATGCCCCCTTCGCACATGCCGCAGGGCTGGCAGCTGGTGTACATCGTGGTGCGCGCGGCGGCGCCCGGGGCGAGTTCGCGGGCGGCCCAGCGGGCGAGCTTCAGTTCGGGGTGGGCCGTGATGTCGTCGTCGCGCCGGACGGTGTTGTGGGCCTCGGCGAGGACCTCGCCGCCCGGGCCGGCCAGCAGCGAGCCGTACGGGGCGTCGCCGAGGGCGACCGCGTTGGCGGCGAGGGCGATGGCGCGGCGCAGCAGGGCCTCGTCGGCTTCGGTGATCACGCGGTCCTCCAGTGGGTGGCGACGGTGGTGAGGGTCCGCCAGGCCTGCCGCGGTCGGCGGGTGTCCTCCGGATCGCCGTGGTAGGGGTCGAACACGACGGTCTCGGCCCCGAGGTCGCGCAACTGGCGCAGGTCGTCGAGGACCTGGTCGAGGGTGCCGACGCCGGCGGGCCGTTCGGGGTCGTCGACCGGCGCGGTGGTCAGCCGCAGGGCGATGCGGGGGGCGAACCCCGGCAGCGGGTGCTCGGCCAGGACCGACCGCATCCGGGCGACGGGGAGCCGCAGCGGGTGCCAGGCGTCGCCGAACCGGACCGCCCGGCGCAGCGCCGCCTCGCTGTGGCCGCCGACCCACACCGGTACCGGCCGGTGGCCCGAATCGCCCGCCCAGGTGTCCCGCAGCGTGGCCAGGTACTCGTCGGTCAGTCTGCCGCGGGCGCCGAACGGCACGCCGAGGGCCTCGAACTCCCGGCGCGCCCAGCCGATCCCCACGCCCAGGACGAACCGGCCGCCGCTGAGCCGGTCGAGGGTGCTCGCCGTCCGCGCCACCAGCAGCGGGTGCCGGTAGGGCAGGACGAGGACGGTCGTGCCCAGCCGCAGGCCGGGGGCGGTCCCGGCGAGCCAGGACAGCGTGGTGAACGGCTCGTAGAACGGCTCCGGGTACCGCTCGGCCACGTCCGGGGTCACCACGACGTGGTCCGACACCATGAGGAGGTCGAAGCCGAGGCCCTCCGCGGTCCGGGCCCACTCGCGCAGCACGCCGGGGTCGGTCCCGGGGCCGAAGTTCGGTACGTTGACGCCAAGTTGCATGGATCGAGGCTATCCCCGTGATCATGGCGGACGGAACGGCATCCTCCCTCTGTCACCTGCGGATCGCCGGGGATTTCCCGGTAGATTCGCGCCATGGCCGTGAATCTTGACGACACCGACTGGGCGATCATCGAGCAGCTGCAACAGGAGGCCCGCATCTCGCTCAGCGAGCTGGGGCGGCGGGTGTCCCTCAGCCCGTCGGCGACCACGGAACGGGTGCGGAACCTGGAGTCGCTGGGCGTCATCACCGGCTACCACGCGACGGTGGACCTGGCGAAGGTCGGCTACCCGGTGCTCGCCGTCGTCCGGCTGAAGTACCCGGGCAACCGGCACGAGCCGCTGCGGCGACTGCTCGCCGAGCGGCGGGAGGTCCTGGAGTGCCTGCGGACCACCGGCGACGACTGCTACACCCTCAAGGTGGCGGCGACCTCCATGGAGCACCTGGAGACTCTGGTGGACGAGCTGGCCGGCTTCGGCAGCACCACCACGAGCGTCGTCTACAGCCGGACGCTGCCGCTGCGCGGGCCCGCTCGGCCCTGATGTCGGAGGGGAGTCGGACCCGGCTCTGATGTCGGAGGGGAGTCGGGAGGGAAAGGTGCTCCCTCGATCGGGGGAGGTCGGCCGGCCGTCGCGCGGACAGACTGGCGATCGTGACCGGGGGTTTCCTACCCCCCACGATTCCACAGGAGTTGACCCGTGCGTCGTTCGCGCATCCGCCACATGGCACTCGCCCTCACGCTCTCGACCGCCGGGGCCGTCGCGGCCGTCGGGGCGTCGGCACCGTCCGCCATGGCGGCACCGGCGGCCGCGCCGGCCACGTCGGCCCCGGCCTCCTCGGACGCCGTGCAGCAGGGACTGAACGCGCTGGTGCGGACGGACGGGATACCCGCCGCGCTCGCGACCGTCCGGGACGGGCGCGGCCGGACCCGCGACTACACCGCGGGGGTGGGGGACCTGGCCACCGGCGCCAAGGTCCCCGTCGACGGGCAGGTGCGGATCGGCAGCAACACCAAGACCTTCACCGCCGTCGTCGTGCTCCAGCTGGTGGGGGAGGGGAAGGTCGACCTCGACGCCTCCGTCGACACCTACCTCCCCGGCCTGGTCCGCGGCGAGGGCATCGACGGGCACGGCATCACCGTCCGGCAGCTGCTCCAGCACACCAGCGGACTGCCCGACTACGAGGGGCTGCTGGAGGAAACCGCCCTGCGGACCCGGTACTTCGAGCCCCGGGAGCTGCTGGACATGGCCCTCGGGCAGAAGCCCGCCTTCGCGCCCGGGGAGAAGTTCGGCTACAGCAGCACCAACTACGTGCTGGCCGGCCTGATCGTTCAGCGGGTGACCGGCCGGCCGATCGCCGAGGAGATCGACCGACGGATCATCCGGCGCATCGGGCTGCGGCACACCTACTTCCCGGCCGTGGGCGACCGGACGATCCGGGAGGCCCACCCCAAGGGCTACCGCAGGGATTCCGCCGACGCGCCGCTGGCCGACTTCACGGAGCTGGACCCGTCGGCGGCCTGGGCGGCCGGGCAGATGATCTCCACCAACTCGGACCTCAACCGCTTCTTCACCGAACTGCTGGTCCCGGACCGCCTGCTGCCCGCGGCCCAACTCGCCCAGATGCGCACCACCGTCCCGGTCGGGGACGGCATGGCCGCCGGACTGGGCATCTTCAGCCGGACGCTCACCTGCGGCGGGGTCTACTGGGGGCACGGCGGCGACATCCCGGGCTACGAGACCCGGGGCGGCGCCACCGACGACGGCCGTGCCGTGAACATCGCGATGACCACCATCCCGGCCGACTACGCCGTCACCCGGCACCTCGAAGGCGTCGTCGACGCCGCCCTGTGCCGCTGAGGTGATAGCCGGGCCGTGAGCGGTCAGGAGCGGTGGTGGTTCCCCTCGTCGCCGATCACGCCGTTCCCGTGGTGGACGGACACGCTGGAGTACGTCGCCCGCATGCGCGTGGCGTGAGCCGTCCGGTGCTGTTCGATCAGCATTCCCTCGGCGTTGTCGGACTGGTGCCGCCGCGCGCGTTCCCGGAGTACCAGGAAGGCCGTGGCACCGACGATGGCGCCGACGAGCGCGACCAGGAACACCGTGACGAAGACCATGCCGTCACCTTCCCCCCGTTCGAATGCGTCCAACCTTTATCTCACGGGCGTAGGGCGGTCGCACCCGAGTCGTCGGAACAGTCGGAACAGCCGGCACAGTCGGGTGGTCGGGACGGCAGACCGTCGCGACGGCCGACTGTTCCGGCGACCGTACGGGGCGTCAGGGGCGGGCCTGTTCGGCGTTCGCGCGCTCCGTGACCAGCGCCAGGACGCGGCCCGCGACGGCGAGGTCCTCGGCCGGGATGCCGGCGTACATGCGGGCGGTGATCTCGGCGGCCTCGGCGGTGGTGCGCTCGTAGAGTTCGCGGCCGGCCGCCGTGAGGTGCAGCCGGGACGCCTCCGCCGGGTCCTGCGACAGCAGCCCGGCGGAGGTCAGTTCCCCGATCACGCCGTGGACGACCGACTCCTCGGCCTTCAGTGAACCGGTGACGTCGCGGACGAGCGCGTCCCGGGCGATGGAGCCGCCCGCGACCGCGACGACCCGGAGCGTCACGCTCTGGTGGAAGGTCGCTCCGTGGCGGTCCAGCACGCCCTCCAGGAGGGCGCGCGCCGCGTAGTGGGCCAGGGCGATGACCCGGCCGTTGACGGCGGTGGGGGCGGTGGGGGCGGCGGGGGCCGTCGCCGGTGCGGCGTTGGCCGTGGCGGCGGTGTTGGTGGCGGTGTCGGGCGCGGCGGCGGTGGTCATGACGGCTCCTCGGCGTTCTCGTCGGTCTCGGCGTGCGGCGGATCCAGAGGTGCGTCGAGCAGGGCGGCCAGTTCGCGGGTGAACTCCCGGGCGCGGGGGCTGTCCTGGCCGCCGAGTGGCGTCAGCAGCTGGTCCAGGAGGCCCTGGACCAGCGTGATCGCGCGGCGGGTGACGTCGCCGCCCTGCTCGGTGAGCGACAGCTGCATGGCGCGCGGGTCGTCCGGGTCCCGGGTGCGGGCCACCAGCTCGGCGGCCTCCAGGGCGCGGGCGAGCTTGGAGACGTAGAGCGCTTCGAGGCCCGTGTGGTCGGCGAGGCGGCGCTGGCTGGGGCGCAGCCCGGAGCGCGACATGCCGTACAGGGAGGCCAGCACCGCGTACTGGGCGTGCGTCAGACCCAGCGGTGCGACCGCCCGGTCGACCGCCACCCGCCACTTCATCGACAGGCGCCAGACCAGGAATCCTGCGGTGGCGCCCTCAGCTGTTGAACTCACGGCGGATACAGTACATAGCTACTATGTCCATGGCTACTATTTTTCGGGGCCGGGGCCGGGGCCGGGGCCGGGGAATGGGGCTCGGGGTGCCGGGCGGAGCGCCTCGGGCATGACTTTCGACAGATCCGGTGCGGCGGCGGCCCTCGTAGGGTCGTGGGCATGCGGATGAGTGGGGCGGCGCTGCCCGTGGTGGCGTCGGTGTGTATCGGGCTCGGTGTCACGAGCCTCTGGTGGGCGCTGCCAGCGATCGGGTTCTCCTTCCTGGCCGGGCTGCGGATGCAACGGGTGCGGCCGGCGGCGGTGGTGTTCGCCGTGCTGGTCGCGGCCGGGGTGCTGGTGGTCGGGGCGGTGCCCTCCTGGATCGTCCTGGGACTGCGGTTCGTCGCGCTCGCCGTGAGCACCGGGATGGGCCCCTGGCTGCTGGGCCGGTTCTGGCGGCAGTCGCAGGAACTCGTGCGCGCCGGGTGGGAGCGGGCCGAGCGGCTGGAGCGCGAGCAGAAACTCGTCGCCGAGCAGGCCCGACTGCGCGAACGGGCCCGGATCGCCCAGGACATGCACGACGCCCTCGGCCACGACCTCAGCCTGATCGCCCTGCGCGCCGGGGCCCTCAAGCTCGCCCCCGATCTGGCCCCGCCCCACCGGGAGGCCGTCCAGGAGATCCGGGCGGGCGCGGCCGCCGCCGTCGACCGGCTCGGCGAGGTGATCGGCATCCTGCGCGACGGGGACGAGAGCGGTGGCGCCGCCCGCACGGCCCACGGACCGGCCGACTCGGACATCCCGCACCTGGTCGCCGAGGCGGCCGCCGCCGGCCTGGACGTCCGCTCGGAGGTCACCGGTGAGCCGGACGGACTCCCGCGCGCCACCGAGCACGCCGCGTACCGGGTGGTGCAGGAGGCGCTGACCAACGCCGCCAAGCACGCACCACGAGCGGCCGTCACCGTGGAGGTGGCGTACTCGGCCGACGGCGCCCGCCTTCGGGTGGCCAACGGCCCCGGGCCTGTGCCCGGACCTGCACCCATGCCTGCATCTGCGCCCGTGCCCATGCCCGCACCTGCGCCCGCGCTCACCGTCGCCCGGGCGACGGGCTCGGCACCTGCGTCAACCCCGCGCGGCGCAACGCCCACCGGAACGTTCACCGGAGCGTTCGTCGGCACGTCCGCCGCACCCGCCGGAAGGTCCGCCTCGACGCCTGCCGTGCCGCCCACCGGTGGCCGCGGCCTGGTCGGGCTGGCCGAGCGGGTCCGGCTCGCGGGCGGCACCTTCGCCCACGGGGCCCGCCCGGACGGCGGGTTCGAGGTCACGGCCACTCTGCCGCGCCGCGCCGCCGGGCCCGTCCCGCTGCCGCCCGCCGCCCCGTCGTCGCCAGTGCGCGAGCTGCGACGGGCGCGGCGCAGGGTGGGCCGTACGCTGGCCGCCGTGGTGCTCGTCCCGCTGGTGACGGCCGTACTGCTGACCGTGGCGCTGCGAGTATGGACGCTCTACGTGGTCAGCCTGTCGGTGCTGGACCCGGAGGTCTACGCCGCCCTCCAGGTGGGGCAGAACCAGGCCTCCGTCGAGCGTCTGCTGCCGGGCCACCGGCTGCCGTACCGCCCGCCGAGCGGGCCGGCGACGCCCGCGCCGCCGACGGGGGAAGGGGTCTCGTGCGCGTACTACGCCATCACCGCCCAGCTGTTCGTGGACCGGGCCGGCGATGCCTACCGGCTCTGCTTCCAGGACTCCCGGCTGGTCTCGCGGGACGTGCTCGTCTCCTGAAGCCCTGGCTTCCGGCCTTCCACCTCCCGCGCTCCCGCCGCAACTCCCTTTCCCCACCACCTCCGTACCGAGCGACCGACAGGAGCCGCCGATGACCACCGCACCGATCCGGGTGCTGCTCGCCGACGACGAGCCCATGATCCGCGCGGGACTGCGCGCGGTGCTCGCCACCGACCCGGGCATCGAGATCGTCGCCGAGACCGGGGACGGCCGGGAGGCCGTCGAACTGGTCCGGCGCCACCGGCCGGACGTCGCCGTACTGGACATCCGGATGCCCGGGACGGACGGCATCACGGCCGCCGCCGAGATCCGCCGGAACGGCCTGGCCACCGGAGTACTCATGCTGACCACCTTCGGTGAGGACGACTACATCCTGCGCGCGCTCAGCGGCGGCGCGAACGGCTTCCTGATCAAGTCCGGCGAGCCCGAGGAACTGCTCGCCGGGGTGCACGCGGTGGCCGGAGGGGCGGCCTACCTCTCACCCAAAGTGGCCGCCCGGGTGGTCGCCCACCTGGCCGCCACCGGGGCCGGCGGCCCCGCCGACCGGCGTGCCGGCGCCCGGGAGCAGGTGGCCGCCCTGACCACCCGGGAACGGGACGTGCTGACGCTGATCGCCGCCGGGCTGTCCAACGGTCAGATCGCCCGTCGGCTGGGGGTGGTGGAAGGCACCGTGAAGGCCCATGTGAGCTCCATCCTGGCCCGGTTGGGCGTGGCCAACCGGGCGGCCGCCGCCGTCCTCGCGCACGAGGCCGGACTGACCCTCGGCGCGACCTGCGCGGGCGGTCCACGGGACTGAGGCCGCCGCGCCCGGGGCGGTGCCGGAGCCCGCGCCTGCGCCCGCGCCCGGGGCCGACGGTATCGGCGGTGCCGACAGCAGCCGCCCAAGGACCGGCACCCCGGCCAGGGCCGTCATGGCGGTGGTGGCCGCCAGCCGCAGGGCGAGGACCGCCGCCGCCGTGACCGTGCCGCCGAGCGCGGCACCGGCGATCACGTCGTGCGGGTAGTGCACCCCGGCCGCCACCCGCAGCGCTGCCGTGGCGCCGCCGACGGGTATGACCAGCACCGCCCAGTGCGGGCGCAGCAGCACCAGCCCCGTGGCCAGCGCGACCGCCAGGGTGGCGTGGTTGCTGGGGAAGGACCAGTCGCCCGGCGGCGGACACGCGGCGACCGCCGTGCCCGGCAGCCCGGTGAGCGCCCGGCAAGGCCGCTCCTCGTCGAGGACCACCTTCAGTACCTCGCTCGCCCCGTAGGCCAGCACCGTGCCCAGCCCGACCAGCGCCACCCCCGCGACCACCCCGGTGGCCCGCCGGGCCCGGGCCGTCCACCAGCAGAACGCCAGCAGGAGACCCAGCACCAGCAGCCCGACCTCGGTGGCCGGCTCCAGCAGCGAGGCCACCGCGTGCGGGGCCTCGCCGACGGCCTCCGCCACCCGCTGGTAGCCGCCGGCCGACCACCCGGCAGACACCCGCACCGGCCCCGCCCCGCCACCCCGCTCCGGCGCCAGCCACGCCACCACCCCGGCCCCCGCGCAGAGCAGGGCCACGGCGAGGACGGGCCTGGGCCTCACCCTGGGCTTGGCCCTGGGCCTGGCGGTGGCCCTGGCGGCGCCGGTCTGCCTCGAATCCCTGTCCGTGTACGTCATGGTCCGGACGGTAGAGGCCGAGACCCCCTTGGCGCCCGACCCGAAAGTCAAGCAATGCCCCTGACGATGGTCAGGGTTGACATCACGTCACAGCGGTCGGCCACGTACCCTGCGCCCATGCCGGATCCCTCCCCGCTCGCCGTCCCCACCCGCTTCGACGGAGCCCCCGACCGCGTCGCGCTCGTCGTCCCGGGCGTCGGGTACACGCCCGCCAGGCCCCTCCTCCACTTCGCCCGCTCGGTGCTCCTCCGGCACGGCTGGACGGTCCAGGAGCTGTGGTGGCAACTCCCGGACGATTTCCGGGCGTTCGAGCCGGAGGACCGGACCGCCTGGGTCGAGCGGCAGGTCGCCGAGGCCGTCGACGCCGAGCGCGGCGCCTGCCGCCTGCTCGTCGGCAAGTCCCTGGCCTCCTTCGCCTGCGGCGTCGCCGCCGACCGCGGCCTCGCCGCAGCCTGGCTGACCCCCGTCCTGACCTCCGAGCTGGTCGCCCGCGCCCTCGCCCGCGCCGAAGCCCCGACCCTCCTCGTCGGCGGCGGCGCCGACAAGCTGTGGGACCGCCGGACCGCCGAATCGACCGGACACGAGGTCCTGGAAGTACCCGCCGCCGACCACGGTCTGGAGCTGCCGGACGACCCCCTGGGCTCGATCGACGTCCTGCGGCAGGTCACCTCCCGCCTGGACCGCTTCGTCGCCTCCCTGACGAAGGGAGAGTAGGGAAGGAAGCCCCGGGGGAAGAGACGGCCGTGGTCGTTACCGGACGACCTCCGGAGCCCGGCCGTCGGCCGCCGGGCGACCGGGGCTGTCCGCAGGGGAGCCTGTTCGTGTCGCATACCGGGATCCAAGGGGATCGGCTGTCGCCGCTGCCGCACGCGATTCCGCGCATCCGCAGCGGTTGTTCCCGACCGCGGCTACGACGTCGACAGGTATCACTGCCTGGTTTCGTGGAAGCGCGGCAGCGAGCCGGTCATCGTCCGCCGGTGCCACCGTCCGGCGCCGACGTGGCCAAGGGCGCCCGGATGCCCGCTTACCGGGAGTCGGTCGGCCGCCCGGGCGCGACCACTGGCAGGTCTCGCTCCTCGGCTGCGTCGGCCAGGCGCTTGTCGTAGGTGATGAAGGCGGTGAGCGCGTGCTCGAGGTGCTCGGCAGTGGCGAGGTGGATGGCGTCGAGGGTGCGGAGGTGTCGGGTGGGGGACTGGCAGGCGGCCCTGAGGACGGGTTCGGAGAGCCGGATGCGGAGAAGCCGGTCGAGCAGGTCCACCGATGCGTCCAGCAACTCCTGTGGTGCGCCGACCCGGATCAGCGCGCGCGGCACCTCGACCTGGGCCAGCGCGCTGGTCGCGTGGCCCTCGGAGCCGTGCGAGGAGAGGAATGTGCGCAGTGCGGTGGATTCGTCCTCAGGTACCAGAAGTTTGAGGATCGCGCGTGAGTCGAGGTAGATCAATGGCCTTCCTCCTCCCGCATGGCGTGCAGGGCGTCGGCGGCCGACGCGAGCCCGGCGCCGGATTCGGGCAACGTCCAGTCGGCCAGGCCACGCGCGGTGGCGGCGTTCTCGGGGGCGATCGTGCCGTCTCGAACGAGGTCCTCCAGCACCCGCTGTTCCGGGTCGGGCGGCGCGAGGACGGCGATCAGCCGCCCGTTGCGGGTGATCTCCACGCGTTCGCCGGCCGCGACCCGGTCGATCAACTCGCTGGCGTGCTGCTGGAGCTGTCGGATGGGGACTCTGGCTGCCATACGACTCACGGTAGAGCCAAGCGTGCGGCGATCACGAGGAATGTGCGTCGATTTCACACGAACGAGTGCCGCCATGCCCCGGGAACCCGTGCCGGCGCCCGCCGATGGTGGTGGCGAGGGCGGCGGCCAGCAGGACGAGGGCGGACCAGGGCAGGGCGGTCGGCCCGGCGTGGTCGAGGAGGAGGCCGCCGGCCAGGCCGCCGACGGCGATGCCGAGGTTCCAGCAGGTGACGAGCAGCGACTGGGCGATGTCCCCGGCCGGGCCGGCCGCGTCGGCGACGGCGGTCTGGAGGAGGGTGGCGGCGCCGCCGAAGCCGAGGCCCCAGAGTGCGGCGGCGGCGTAGGCGGGCCGGCCGGTCGAGCCGAGCAGGGCGGCGGCGAGGAGCAGGGCCGCGGCCGCGAGGAGGACGGAGGCGGCGATGGTCAGGGGGCGCAGGTACCGGTCGATCAGGGCGCCGGTGCCGAGGATGCTCACCAGCGAGGACAGTCCGATGACGAGCAGGACGGTGTCCGTCCGGCCGTCGAGCCCCAGCGGCGCGAGCAGGGCGGCGACGTACGTGTAGAGGACGTTGTGGGCGAGCACGAAGGTCGCCGTGACGGCCAGGACGGTGGCCACGCCCGGCGTCCGCAGCACCCGTCGGACGGGGACGCGGGCCTGGTCGGCGCGGCCGGGCAGTGGCGGGAGCGCGAGCAGCATCCAGCCGGTCAGTGCCACGGCGATCACGCTCATCAGCCCGAAGGTGACCCGCCAGCCCACCAGGCCGGCGAGCAGGGTGCCGGTGGGTACGCCCACCGACAGGGCGACCGTCGAGCCGGCCATGGCGACGGCCATCGCCCGTCCGCGCTGTTCCGGCGCGATGATGCCCCGGGCGTACCCGGCCAGTAGTGCCCAGAGCAGTCCCGCGACCAGGCCGGCCGCGAACCGGGCGGCCATGGTGAGCGGGTAGTCGGGTGAGACGGCGGTGACGGCGTTGGCCGCGGCGAAGCCGCCGACGGCGACCAGCAGCAGGCGCTTGCGCGGCAGGCGGCCGGTGACGGCGGTCAGCGGGATGGCGGCCGCGATGGAGCCGACGGCGTAGAGGGTGACGGACTGCCCGGCGGCGGACTGGCCGACGCCGAGGTCGGCGCTCATCGCGGGCAGTACTCCGGCGGGCAGGGCCTCGGTCATGATCGTGACGAATCCGGCGGTGCTCATGGCCAGCAGTGCGGGCCAGGGCAGCCTCGGTGCGGGGGTCACCGGCTGTGCGGGGGCGCGGAGTTCGGGAGTGGGCATGGGCCCGATCGTCTATCGTTGACATTCGTGTCAAGGTCCAGCCGGGATGGCGCCGGCCCGGGGTGAGGGTGGTCACACATGCGCATCGGCGAGCTCGCCCGGCGGGCGGAGACCACTCCGCGCCTGCTGCGCTACTACGAGCAGCAGGGGCTGATCACACCGCGCCGTGAGGCGAACGGCTACCGCGCGTACGACGAGTACCTCGTGGACCGGGTGCTGCAGATCCGCGGGCTGCTGGACGCGGGGCTGCCGACCCGGATCATCAAGCAGATCCTGCCCTGCCTGGACACCCTGGACGCCCCGCGGACGATCCACTTCGCCGACGCCACACCGGAGATGCTCGCCACCCTGGAGTCCGAGACGGACCGGATGACCCGCCGGATCCTGTGCCTGACGCGCAACCGGGACGCCATCCGGGAGTACCTGGACGTGGTCAAGGGCCTCTCCTGATCCACCACCCGAACTCGACGGCTTGACCTTGCCACGGGTGTCAGGGTTGGACGCTGCCGTCATGACCGACCTGAACCACGCCGCCGCGACCGACACGACCGCCGCGACCGCCCCCGCGATCCACCACACCGCCTTCGGCGACGGCACCCCGATCGTCCTGATCCACGGCTACACCGTCGACCACCGCGTCCTGCTCCCGCTCGAACCCGCCTTCGCCGACCGCCCCGGCTGGCGGCGCCTCTACCTCGACCTCCCCGGCCACGGCGCCAGCCCCCGGCTGCCGGGCCCGACCTCGGCGGCCGCCCTGGCCGAGGCGCTCTCCGAATGGATCGAGGCCCAGGTCGGCGGGCGGCCCTTCGCCGTGGTCGGGCAGTCCTTCGGCGGCCAGCTGGCCCGGGCGGTGACCGCGCGCTTCGGCGAGCAGGTGCTGGGCTCGGCGCTGCTGGTGCCGGTGGTGCGCTGGGGTGCCGACCGCGACCTGCCGGAGGAGTCCGTGGTCGAACGCGACGAGGACCTCCTCGCCCGTCTCCCGGCGGCCGACCGCGACCTGTTCCGGTACGTCATGGCCCGTCACACCAGCCCGAGTTGGGAGCTGTTCCAGCGGTACGTCCGGCCCGGCTGGGAGGCGCACGACCGGGCGGCCGCCGCCGAGCTCGAAGCCGACTTCCTGCTGCCGCACTGGCCCGAGCACCGGGCCGCGCGGCACCGCGGCCGCCACCTGCTGGTCACCACCCGGCAGGACGCCCTGGTCGGCTGGCGCGACCAGCTCGCCCTGCTCGACCACTACCCCCGGATGGCCGCCGCCGTCCTCGACGGGGTCGGCCACAACCCCCAGGTCGAGGCCGCCGGCACCGTCCGCTCCCTGGTCGGCCACTGGCTCGACGCGCTCCCGCGTTGAGGGCCGGCCCCGGGAACGCCGACGGCCCCGCGACCGGTCGTACCGGTCGCGAGGCCGTCCACCGCCGTCGCAGGAGCCCGGAGCCCGGAGCCCGGAGCTCGGAAACCGGACCCGGAAGCAGGAGCCCGGAGCCCAGAACCTGGAAACCGGCCCCCGGAGCCCCCGGAGCCACGGCTCAGCCGATGGAGCGGGGCAGGCGGGTGGTCAGGTACAGGATGGTGAAGGACCCGAGGAGCTGGATGCCCAGGCAGAGGGCGAGCGCGCGGTCCATGCCGAGGACGGGGGAGAGGGAGAGGTAGAGGGTGCCGAGGGTGGCGACGCCGAGCGCGAGGCTGGACTGCTGGCCGGTGGCGAGGACGCCGCTGCCGACGCCGGCCCGGGCGGCGGGCACCTTGGCGAGGACGACCCGGAACAGCGGGGTGCCGATCAGGCCCTGCCCGATGCCGGCGAGGGCGACGCCCGGGGCCATCCGCAGCGGGGAGAAGTGCGACCAGTCGGCCAGGACGGTCAGGGCGAGGGTGGCGAGGCCGGTGGCCTGGACGACGGCGCCCGCGCTGAGCACCCGGCTGCCCCAGCGGCCGATCAGCCGCGGGCCGGCGAGCGAGGCGGAGAAGTAGCCGACGGCCATCGGGACGAGTGCCCAGCCGGCCGCGACCGGGCCGAGCCTGAGGCCCTGCTGGAGGGCGACCGCGATGACGAACATGAAGCCGCCGAAGCCCGCGAAGTAGGGGAGCGCGATGCCGAGGCCGCGCCGCATCTCCGGGATGCGCAGCAGGGACGGCGGCACCAGCGGGGTGTCCCCGCGCCGCTCGGCGCGCCGCTCGACGACACCGAAGGCGACGGCGAAGACGGGGAACAGCGCCAGCAGCACCCAGGACCAGAGCGGCCAGCCGGCGGCCCGGCCCTCCATCAGCGGGACGAGCAGGGAGAGCAGCGTGGCGGTGAGCAGGACGGTGCCGGGGACGTCGACCCGGGCGGCCGTGGTGGACCGGCTCTCCGGGACGTAGCGGACCGCGAGCACCACGGCGAGCAGCGCGAACGGCACGTTCAGCAGGAACACCGAGCGCCAGCCGGTGCCGAACAGGTCGGCGGCGACCAGCATCCCGCCGAGCACCTGCCCGATCACCACCGAGATCCCGCCGACGGCGCCGTAGACGCTGAGCGCGCGGCCGCGCCGGGCGCCCTCGGTGGCGGCGGTGATGGTGCCGAGCACCTGCGGGATCAGCAGCGCGGCCGAGGCGCCCTGGGCGGCCCGGGCGGCGACCAGGGACCACGCGCCGGGGGCGAGGCCGCAGGCCAGCGAGGTGAGGGCGAAGGCGACGGCGCCGATGACGAAGAGCCGGCGGCGGCCGTAGCTGTCGCCGAGGCGTCCGCCGAGGACGAGCAGGACGGCGAAGGCGATGCCGTAGCCGGCGGCGACCAGTTCCAGGACGGCGGGTCCGGCGGCCAGGTCGTGGTCGATGGTGGGCAGGGCGACGTTGACGATGAAGAAGTCGAGCATCGGCAGGAAGGCGCCGAGCAGGACGGTGACCAGTCCGGCGGTGCCGAGGGTGGCGGCGGGACGGGTGGAGCCGGTGGCGGGACCGGCAGGACCGGCAGGACCGGTGGAGCCGGCCGGCCCGGTGCCGGAGGTACGGGCGGCCGCGGTGCCCGGGGTGGTGGCGGCGCGGCTCGATGCGGGGGCGACGGTGAGTGGTTGGGTCACGGGTCCTACGATCCGCCGCGCCGTACCCTGGTACCAGAGTGTGGTTATCCAGGTATAAGAAGTACCTGGCAACAGGCTTACGGCTGGCGCATGCTGGGGAGCATGAGCCTGATGACCCCCGCCGCGCAAGACGCCGCGCACAGCGCCGCACAGCGCCGGAGCGCCCCCGGCGAAGCCCGTCGGCACGAGCTGGCCGCGTTCCTGCGCAGCCGCCGCGAGCGCCTCGGGCCCGAGCAGGTGGGCCTGCCGATGACCGGCCGCCGCCGGACACCGGGGCTGCGCCGGGAGGAGGTCGCCCAGCTCGCCGCGGTCGGGGTGACCTGGTACACGTGGCTGGAGCAGGCGCGGGACATCCAGGTGTCCGCCCAGGTGCTGGACGCGGTGGCCCGGGCGCTGCTGCTGGACCCGAGTGAGCGCGCCCACCTGTTCACCCTGGCCGGCACGGACGACCCGGCGCCGGTGAAGGAGTGCCCCTCGGTGACCCCGAGCGTGCGGCTGCTGCTGGAGCGGCTGGCGCCGTACCCCGCCGTGGTGCTCAACTCCCGCTACCAGGTGCTGGCGTACAACGCCCAGTACACCGCGGTCGTCGGCGACCTCGACCGGATGGCTCCCGAGGACCGGAACCTGATGTGGATGGCGTTCACGCCCTCGCAGTTCCGCGAGGTGCTGATCGACTACCGCACCGAGCGCCTCGGCATGGTGGCCCGGTTCCGCTCGGCGATGGCCGACCACAGCTCGGAGCCGGCCTGGAAGGCGCTGCTGGCCCGGCTGCTCAAGGCCTCGCCGGACTTCGCGGAGGTCTGGCAGCGGCACGACGTGATGCGGCCGGGCAACGGGATCAAGCGCTTCCAGGTGCCGGACGTCGGGCTGCTGCGCTGCGAGTACACCAACTTCTGGCTCAGCCCGCAGCTGGGGACACGGATGATCACGTACACCCCGCTGGACGACGAGACCCGCGCGCTGATGGACCGCCTGCCCACCGGGGCCTAGGGAGTTCCTCGGGCTCGCGTCGGCCGGGCGGCGTCGACGTGCCTCAGCCCCGTACCGCCGCGTCCCGCCCGAGCCGCAGGCACACCACGGCGAGCGGCAGCTCTATGCAGGAGGCCATGACCAGCGCGGCGAGCACCGCGTGGCCCGGCCCGGCGCAGGCGATGTCGGCCAGCGCGTCCCCGGTGAGCAGCAGGGCCACCGCCGCGCCCGCCCACAGCGCGGCGGGGCTGCGGCGGCGCAGCAGCGCGTCCAGCGAGAGCAGGGCGGCGAACTCGGTGAGGTCGAGCACGACCCACGGGGTCTCGTGGCAGACGGCGAGGACCGCCAGCCAGGGCAGCAGCGCGACCGCGGCCAGGACCGGGACCTGGGCGAAGCGCGCGGGCAGGACGGACGAACGGGCGGGGCCGAGGGCAAGGGCGAAGGTGCCGCTCACGCCGCACCCCGGCCGCGCTCCCGGACCCGCTCCAGCGGCAGCCGCTCGGCGGCCCCGCCCGCCGTGTGCTCGACCCGCACCGCGTCGAACGGCCCCTCGGCCCAGGCGACCCAGAACCGGTCGGCCACCGTGACCGCCTCGGCCGTCGAGCACACCCGGCGGAACGGCCGCCGCCCGGTGAACACCACCGCGGGCGCCGTGCCGTCGGCCGCCAGCCGGCCCCAGGCCAGCACGTGCCGGCTCCGCCCGGCGGAGGGGCAGTGCCGGGCCCCGCGCAGCAGGTGCGGGGTGAGCCGGGCGGCGACCAGGACGTCGGCCAACTCCCCGTACTGGTACAGCTCCAGTGCGGCGCGGCCGCGGCCGGACGCGACGCAGCGGACCGACCAGGGGCCGGCTCCGGCGGGCAGCGCGCCCTCCGGCAGCTCCCCTTCCTGCAGCGTCTCCTCCGGCAGGGCTCCTGCCGGCAGCGCCCGCTCCGGCAGCGCCTCCTGGGCCGCCGCCGCTCCGGCGGCACTCCCGGGGCCGGGCCGCCCGTGCGGCGGAGTGGCGGAGTGCGGTGCAGTGCTCGTCATGCCCTCAAGCCTTCCGCCCGGACCCCCCTCCTGTCGGTGGTGCTCCACACCGAATCGGGGGTGTAGCTAGCTACACCCCCATCGGGAACCCCCCTTCATGGCGGCTCGTGATCACCGGGCCCTACGCTGTCGGCCATGCCCTCCACCACGTTGCGCCGAGCGTTCGTCAGGAGCCTCCGGCGCCCCCCGTGGTCGCTCGAGGTCTGGCGGGACGTCCGCTTCACCGCCGCCGGGATACCCGTGGCGCTGCCGGTCTGGCTGGCCGTCACCGAGTCGAAGCTGCTCTTCCCGGTGCTCGCCGCCGTCCTGCTCTGCACCCACCCGCTGACCGCCGTCCAGCGCGGCCGGCTGCGCGCCCTGTACGGGGTGGAGGTGCCGCGGCTGCGCCCGCCGACGGGGCGCCGGGTCTGGCTGCTCGGGGTGACCTGGCGCCAGGTCCTCCACCACCTGGTGGCCGGCCCGCTGCTGGCGGCGGGCGCCCTGGTGGTGCTGTACGCCTGGGCGGCCGCCGTGGTGCTGGCCACCGTGTACGGCTGGATCTGGCTGCTGCCCGCCGGCACCGCGCTGCGCACCGGCCTCGCCGGGGAGGACGTCCTGCTCACCCTCGGCGGGGTGCTGCTGCTGGCGGTGCTCCCGCTGTCGGGCACCCAGCTGGCCCGGCTGGAGGTGTGGGTGGCCCGGCGGCTGCTCGGCCCGGACCGGGCGGAGGCGCTGGAGCGGCGGGTCGAGGAGATCGCCGAGAGCCGGGCCGGCCTGGTCGACGCGGTGGACGCCGAGCGCCGCCGGATCGAGCGCGACCTGCACGACGGCGCCCAGCAGCGGCTCACCTCCCTCGCGATGAACCTGGGCCTGGCCCGGCGCACCCTCAAGGACGTGCCGCCCGAGGTGATGCAGGTGATCATCGACGCGCACGAGGAGGCCCAGGCGGCCATCGACGAGCTGCGCGACCTGGTCCGCGGCCTGCACCCCGCCGTCCTGGAGGACCGCGGCCTGGACGCGGCGCTGTCCGGCATCGCCGCCCGCGCCCCGCTGCCGGTGCACCTGGACGTCGACCTCTCCGAGCAGATCGCCCCGACCGTCGAGGCGGTCGCCTACTTCACCGTCTCCGAGGCGCTCACCAACGTGGCCAAGCACGCCAGGGCCCGCCGGGTCGACCTCTCGGTGCGGACGACCGGCGGCCGGCTGCGCCTGGTCATCAGCGACGACGGCGTGGGCGGCGCGGACGCCTCGCGCGGCACCGGGCTCACCGGTCTGCGCAAGCGAGCCGCCTCGGTCGACGGCACGATGTCCGTTCTCAGCCCCCTCGGGGGCCCCACCACCATCACCGTGGAGTTGCCGTGCGCGCTGTGATCGCCGAGGACTCGGTCCTGCTGAGGGTCGGCCTGGTCAAGGTCCTGGAGGCGGTGGGCTTCGAGGTCGTGGCCGCCGTCGGGGACGCCACCGAACTGCTGGCCGCCGTCGAGGAGCACCGCCCGAAGGTGGTGGTGGCCGACGTCCGGATGCCCCCGGGCTTCAGCGACGAGGGGGTGAAGGCGGCGATGGTGATCCGCCGGCAGTGGCCGGACACCGCCGTCCTGCTGCTCTCCCAGTACGTGGAGGAGCGCTACGCCGCGGACCTGCTGGCGACCAACACCAGCGGCGTCGGCTACCTGCTCAAGCAGCGGGTGGCCAACGTCGACGACTTCGTGGACGCGCTCCAGCGGGTCGCCGAGGGCGGCACCGCGCTGGACCCGGAGGTGGTCGCCCAGCTGCTGGTGCGCCGCCGGCACCGGGACCCGGTGGAGAAGCTGACCCCGCGCGAGCGCGACGTGCTCGCCCTGATGGCGGAGGGCCGCTCCAACGCGGCGATCGCCGGCTCGCTGGTGGTCAGCGACAGCGCGGTGGCCAAGCACATCAACTCGATCTTCACCAAGCTCGAACTGCCGCAGGCCGAGGACAGCCACCGCCGGGTGATGGCGGTGCTGCGCTTCCTGGAGGTCGGGTAGCGGTGAAGGGGGTGAAGGGCTGGCGGGCCACCGGGACGCTCGTGATCGTCCTGGTCATGATCGGTGCCGGACTGCAGACCTGGTCGATGGCGGTGCAGCAGCGCACCAGCAGCAGTCGGCCGTACGACGAGGAGATCCACCGGGTCCAGCTGGAGACCGGCCCCGCGTCGGTCCGGGTGCGGGCCGGACGGGAGGGCCACGTGGTGGTCCGGCAGAGCCTGGACTGGCTGGTGCGCAAGCCGGTGGTGTCCGCCGTCTTCGACAAGGGCGTGCTCACGGTCGGGATGCACTGCCGGCTGATCCTGCCGTTCGTGGACCTCGGCTGCGGCGCCGAGATCGAGCTGGAGGTGCCGGCCGCGACCGAGGTGTCCGGCTCGGTGACCTCCGGCTCCGTCCAGGTGGAGGGCCTGAGCGGGGACGTGAGGCTGGACCTGACCTCCGGCCAGCTGCTGCTGTCCGACACCTCCGGGAACGTGACCGTGCACGCCACCTCCGGTCTGGTGCAGGGCACCAACCTGAGCGCCCCGGGGTTGACGGCGCAGCTCACCTCGGGCTCGGTGCAGCTGAGCTTCGCGAGGGCGCCGCGCGAGGTGGACGCCACGGCCACCTCCGGCTCGGTGGAGATGAGCCTGCCGAAGGACAGTCGCTACGCCGTCTCCAGCGAGGTCGGCAGCGGCAACGGCCGGATCGACCCGGGGCTGGCGGACTCGGCGAGCCCGAACCGGGTGCACGCCGCGGTCACCTCCGGGTCGATCTCCATCGCTCCGGCGCCGGCCTCGTCGGCGCCCACCGCCCCGGCGGCTCCGTCGGCCTCGCCGGCCCCGTAGCGGAGGCGGCCCGTTCCGGAGGCGTCCGGTAGAGGAGGTGGCCGGTAGCGGAGGTAGCCGGTAAGGGGAGGCGGCCGGTGGCCGAGGCGCCCCGTACCGGGGGAGCCCCGGCGCGGGCGGAGGCCGCTCACCCGGGTGGGGGACAATGGAGAGTCCCGTCCCCACCACCCGAGGTCAGCCGCGCATGACAGTCACGCCCGCACCCACCGCGTCCGGCACCGCGTCCGGCACCGAGTTCGCGCCGCTCGACATCGGCCCGATCCAGGTGTGGCCGCCCGTCGTGCTGGCGCCGATGGCCGGCATCACCAACGCGCCGTTCCGCACCCTGTGCCGCGAGCAGAGCGGCGGCAAGGGGCTGTACGTCTCGGAGATGATCACCACCCGGGCGCTGGTCGAGCGCAACGCCAAGACCATGCAGCTGATCAAGTTCGACCCGAGCGAGAAGCCGCGCTCCATCCAGCTGTACGGGGTGGACCCGCTGACCGTCGGCAAGGCCGCCCGGATGATCTCCGAGGAGGGCCTGGCCGACCACATCGACCTCAACTTCGGCTGCCCCGTCCCCAAGGTCACCCGCAAGGGCGGCGGCTCGGCGCTGCCGTACAAGCGCAACCTGCTGCGCGAGATCCTGCGCGAGGCCGTCGCCAACGCGGGCGACCTGCCGGTGACCATGAAGATGCGCAAGGGCATCGACGACGACCACCTCACCTACCTGGACGCCGGCCGGATCGGCGCCGAGGAGGGGGTGGCCGCGATCGCCCTGCACGGGCGCACCGCCGCCCAGCACTACGGCGGCACGGCCGACTGGTCGGCGATCGCCCGGCTGCGCGAGTCCGTCCCGGCGCACATCCCGGTGCTGGGCAACGGGGACATCTGGTCGGCCGACGACGCGCTGCGGATGATGCGCGAGACCGGCTGCGACGGCGTGGTGGTGGGCCGCGGCTGCCTGGGCCGGCCGTGGCTGTTCAAGGACCTGGTCGCGATCTTCGAGGGCGACGTGGACTACGCCCGCCCCGACTTCGGCTACGTGGCCGCGGCGATGGTGCGGCACGCGCAGCTGCTCGGCGAGTGGCTGGGCGACGAGGCGCGCGGCGTGATCGACTTCCGCAAGCACGTGGCCTGGTACACCAAGGGCTTCTCGGTCGGTTCCGAGCTGCGGGTGCGGCTGGCCGGCTCCTCCTCGTTGGCCGAACTGGCCGAAACCCTCGCCCAGGTGGAGCAGTCCCAGGGCTGGCCGGACGGTGCGGACGGCCCGCGCGGGCGGACCAGCGGCAACAACCGGGTGGTCCTGCCGGAGGGCTGGTTGGACGATCCGTACGACTGCGCCCGCCCGGGTGCTGACGCCGAATCGGACACCTCCGGCGGATGATCTGTACGACCTGGCGAAAATGACCCGTTCGGGTCGATGGCCACCCGGTCCCAGCCCTCTTGTCCATCCTGGACAAGAGGGCTCCTTTTCGGTGTCCGATCATCACGGAGCGGGCACGTTTCTGGACACAGTGCGACGATCGGCGCAGGCGCTCTACGTTCGACCGGTGAGACGCTCTGGTGACGCTTGCCACACGCGGTGGGGGCTGACGGCCGGTCAGTGGACGAAATGGACAGGTCGGCTGTGAATCGCTTCCCGAAGTCGGTCGACCGGTGATCGGGCGATCCGGGTGCAGGAAATCAAGCCGGGGCAACGCCATGGACCCGCGGTCGCTACGGTGCGTCCGGATCGCACGATCTTCGCGGGTGCATGCCTTCAAGAGTTGAATGCTTGCTCGCGTCAGGCGGACGATTTCACCAACAGAGGTGAACGCCTTTATGTGCTTTCGATCTAGCGGGTTACCGCTGGGTACCAGCCTCGGGTGGCCTATTCAGGGCAGAGAAGTGCCTTCGAAATGGGTATGTTCTCCGGCGTCAGGGCAACCGCGTACGAGGAGACCGACCCGTGCCGTCCCAGCAGAAGTTTGTTTACTCCTTCACCGAAGGAAACAAGGACCTCAAGGATCTTCTTGGCGGCAAGGGCGCGAACCTGGCCGAGATGACCAACCTGGGCCTCCCCGTCCCTCCGGGGTTCACCATCACCACCGAGGCCTGCAAGGTCTTCCTGGAGACCGGCAGCGAGCCGTCCTCCCTGCACGAGGAGATCAGCGCCCACCTGGACGCCCTCGAGCAGGAGATGGGCAAGAAGCTCGGCCAGGCCGACAACCCCCTCCTGGTCTCGGTCCGCTCCGGCGCGAAGTTCTCCATGCCCGGCATGATGGACACCGTCCTCAACATCGGTCTCTCCGACGCCTCGGTGGCCGGCCTCGTCGCCCAGTCCGGCAACGAGCGCTTCGCCTGGGACTCCTACCGCCGCCTGGTCCAGATGTTCGGCAAGACCGTGCTGGGCGTCGACGGCGAGCTGTTCGAGGAGGCCCTGGACGAGGCCAAGCACGCCAAGGGCACCGTCAACGACCTGGACCTGGACGCCGCCGACCTCAAGACGCTGGTCGAGGTGTTCAAGGGCATCGTCGAGCGCGAGACCGGCCGGGCCTTCCCGCAGGACCCGCGCGAGCAGATGGACCTCGCGATCCACGCCGTCTTCCACTCCTGGAACGGCGACCGCGCCCGGCTGTACCGCCGCCAGGAGCGCATCCCGAACGACCTGGGCACCGCGGTCAACGTCTGCAGCATGGTCTTCGGCAACCTCGGCGAGGACTCCGGCACCGGCGTCGCCTTCACCCGCGACCCCTCCACCGGCACCCAGGGCGTCTACGGCGACTACCTGTCCAACGCCCAGGGCGAGGACGTGGTCGCCGGCATCCGCAACACGCTGCAGCTGTCCGAGCTGGAGAAGCTCGACAAGAAGTCGTACGACGAGCTGATGGCGATCATGCAGACGCTCGAGAACCACTACCGCGACCTCTGCGACATCGAGTTCACCATCGAGCGCGGCAAGCTCTGGATGCTCCAGACCCGGGTCGGCAAGCGCACCGCCGCGGCCGCCTTCCGGATCGCCGTCCAGCTGGTCGACCAGGGCCTGATCGACCTGGACGAGGCCCTGATGCGGGTCACCGGCGGCCAGCTCTCGCAGCTGATGTTCCCGCGCTTCGCCCCCGACTCCGAGTCGAAGCAGATCGCCAGGGGCCTCGCGGCCTCGCCCGGCGCCGCGATCGGCAAGATCGTCTTCGACTCCTACACCGCGGTGAAGTGGTCGCGCTCCGGCGAGAAGGTCATCCTGGTCCGCCGCGAGACCAACCCGGACGACCTGGACGGCATGATCGCCGCCGAGGGCATCCTCACCTCGCGCGGCGGCAAGACCTCGCACGCCGCCGTCGTCGCCCGCGGCATGGGCAAGACCTGCGTCTGCGGCGCCGAGGAGCTGGAGGTCGACACCAAGCGCCGCCGGATGACCACCGCCGACGGCCTGGTGCTGGAGGAGGGCGACGTCGTCTCGATCGACGGCGCGACCGGCAAGGTCTACCTCGGCGAGGTGCCCGTGCTCCCCTCCGCGGTGGTGGAGTACTTCGAGGGCACCCTGCACGCCGGCGCCGACGTCCAGGGCGGCCTCGTCCAGGCCGTGCACCGGCTGATGTCGCACGCCGACGGCCGCCGCCGCCTCGCGGTGCGCGCCAACGCCGACAACGCCGAGGACGGCGGGCGCGCCCGCCGCTACGGCGCCCAGGGCATCGGCCTGTGCCGCACCGAGCACATGTTCCTCGGCGAGGAGCGCCGCAAGGAGGTCGAGCACCTGATCCTGGCGGACAACGACAAGGACCGCGAGCTCGCCCTCTCCACCCTGCTGCCGCTGCAGAAGGGCGACTTCCTGGAGCTCTTCCAGGCGATGGACGGCCTGCCGGTCACCGTCCGGCTGCTCGACCCGCCGCTGCACGAGTTCCTGCCGGACATCACCGAGCTGTCGGTGCGCGTCGCCCTCGCCGAGGCCCGCAAGGACCCGAACGAGAACGACCTGCGCCTGCTCCAGGCGGTGCACAAGCTGCACGAGCAGAACCCGATGCTCGGCCTGCGCGGCGTCCGCCTCGGCCTGGTGATCCCCGGCCTGTTCGGCATGCAGGTCCGGGCCATCGCCGAGGCCGCCGCCGAGCGCCGGCTGGCCGGCGGGGACCCGCGCCCCGAGGTGATGATCCCGCTGGTCGGCACCGTCCAGGAGCTGGAGCTGGTCCGCGACGAGTGCGAGCGCGTGCTCGCCGAGGTCGCCCGGACCACCGGCGTCAAGCTGGACATCAAGCTCGGCACCATGATCGAGCTGCCGCGCGCCGCGGTGACCGCCGGGCAGATCGCCGAGGCCGCCGAGTTCTTCTCCTTCGGCACCAACGACCTGACCCAGACGGTCTGGGGCTTCTCCCGGGACGACGTGGAGGCCTCGTTCTTCACCGCCTACCTGGAGAAGGGCATCTTCGGGGTCTCCCCGTTCGAGACCATCGACCGCGACGGCGTCGGCTCGCTGGTCAAGCACGCCGTCGAGGCCGGCCGGGCCACCCGCCCCGACCTCAAGCTCGGCGTCTGCGGCGAGCACGGCGGCGACCCGGACTCGGTCCACTTCTTCCACGAGGTGGGGCTGGACTACGTCTCCTGCTCCCCCTTCCGGATCCCGGTGGCGCGCCTGGAGGCAGGCCGCGCCGCCATCGAGACGGCGGGCAGCGACTCGCGCTGAGGAGGGTAGGCATCCCCACCTCACGCGCGGGCACGACTGACCGCTTCCCCTCCCGTCGGGAGGGCGTACACCGGAGCTCGGCGCAGGAGAACCGGCGTACGTGACACGGCCGGGGGGGGGCCGCCCCCGGGGCCGCGGGCCCGAACACCCGCCGCCCCGCCACCCGCCCGG